>NZ_JBSTYP010000040.1:0-45316 GCF_054052405.1 Aeromonas aquatilis
CTGGCGCGTCTTGCTGTGAGCAGCCCGAATGGCGACCTTGAGTCGTTCATCTTCTTGTTGGCGCTGTGACGGTGGACGCTGGCGCCAGTGGCAAGTTGGCGAGGCAACAGGAGTTGAACGAGATGATGGAAGGGACGCAGTGGCGCTGGCTCAATGAACCGGCCGAGTGGCACCAGACAGACGACGGTTTGCAGGTAGTAACGGACCAGCAGACCGATTTTTGGCGCAGCACCTGGTATGGCTTCGAGCGCCACAGCGGGCATCTCTATGGCTGCGAGGTGGCGGGGGAGTTTACCTTTCAGGTCTGTGTCGAGGGGGAGTTCACCACCCTCTACGATCAGGCGGGGGTGATGCTGCTGCAAGACGAGGCGCACTGGCTGAAAGCGGGGATCGAGTACAACGATGCCCAGCCGATGATCGGCAGCGTGCTGACCAATCCGCGCTCTGACTGGGCCACCGGCATTTTCCCCGGCAATCCGCGCCGCTTCTGGCTGCGGCTGACCCGGCTGGCGGACTGCCTGCGTTTGCAATACTCCACCGATGGCAAGGTGTGGCCGTTGCTGCGCCTCGCCCCGTTCCCGCCAAGCGAGCGCTGTTTTATCGGGGTGATGTGCTGCACGCCGGAGCGGCAGGGGTTGGCGGTGCGCTTCTCTGACTTGCGCCTCACCCCGCCTCTTGGCAAGGCGCTCCATGATTTGAGCTAGGCCAGCGGTTTTGCCTGCGACATTCAGCCAATAAAAAAGCGCCCGCAGGCGCTTTTTTCATTTGGCTGGTAAAGCCTCAATTAGCTGATCAGGCTGGCCCACAGGTCATATTCGTCGGATTCGTCGATCCGTACCTTGACCATGTCCCCCGGCTTGAGGCCGGTTTCGCCGTTGAGGTAGACCAGACCGTCGATCTCTGGCGCATCGGCAAAGGAGCGGCCAGTGGCGCCCTCTTCATCCACCTCGTCAATGATAACGGTCAGCTCCTGACCCACTTTGCGGGCCAGCTTGCGGATGGAGACCTGCTGTTGCAGCTCCATAAAGCGCTGGAAGCGCTCTTCCTGTACGGCTTCCGGTACCGGATCCGGCAGCTCGTTGGCCAGCGCCCCTTCGACCGGGCTGTATTTGAAGCAGCCGACGCGATCCAGCTCCGCCTTGTCGATGAAGTCCAGCAGCATCTGGAACTCTTCCTCGGTCTCGCCCGGGAAGCCGACAATAAAGGTGGAGCGCAGGGTGATCTCGGGGCAGATCTCGCGCCACTTCTGGATCCGTTCCAGAGTGCGTTCGACGGTACCCGGACGCTTCATCAGTTTCAGGATACGCGGGCTGGCGTGTTGCAGCGGAATATCGAGGTAGGGCAGGACCTTGCCATCGCGCATCAGCGGGATGACGTCATCCACGTGCGGGTAGGGGTAGACGTAGTGCAGACGTACCCAGATATCGAGCTTGGCCAGCTCTTCGCACAGGGCGACCATACTGGTCTTGACCGGCATGCCGTCGTAGAAACCGGTGCGGTGCTTCACATCGACGCCGTAGGCGGAGGTGTCCTGGGAGATCACCAGGATCTCCTTCACACCCGCCTCTTTCAGGCGCTTGGCTTCGGCCAGCACGTCGCCGACTGGGCGGCTCACCAGATCTCCGCGCATGGAGGGGATGATGCAGAAGGTGCAGCGGTGGTTGCACCCTTCGGAAATCTTCAGATAGGCGTAGTGGCGCGGGGTCAACTTGACGCCGTGGGCCGGTACCAGACTGGTGAAGGGGTTGTGTTCCGGTTTGGCCACATATTTGTGGACGTGACCCAGCACCTCTTCGTAGGCGTGGGGGCCGGTGATCTCGAGCACCTTGGGGTGGATCTCGCGGATCTGGTTCTCTTTGGCGCCGAGGCAACCGGTGACGATCACCTTGCCATTCTCGGCCAGCGCTTCGCCGATCGCTTCCAGCGACTCTTGCACCGCGCTGTCGATAAAGCCGCAGGTGTTGACGACGACCAGCTCGGCATCGTCATAGCTGGGCACCACATCGTACCCTTCGGTACGCAGCTGGGTCAGGATGCGTTCTGAATCGACCAGATTTTTGGGGCAACCCAAGGAGACGAATCCTACTTTGGGGGCCTGTTTTGTGTTGGACATCGCTCAATCACTCTTAGGTGGCTCTTCTTTAAGGGCGCGGATTTTACCGGAATGGTTAACCAAAAACTATACAGCGGAGCCGGGAGAACCGAACAATATCTGCGAGTGGGCAGGATTGGGCGGTGTGAATTGCCGCCAATGGCCTGCCATCAATGGGGCTATTGACCCCGCGGGACGGGGTTGTTATCGGGATCCCGCTTTGTTGGTTTTCATGTCAACAGAGGTGAGGGGGACAGAGGGAGTCACTATACTCCCACCACGGGGATCCGGTGGAGAAGGTCATGGAGAGTTCATTTGGCGAAAGGATGCAGAGCGTACACGCCACGCTCAGGGAGCGTTTTGACAAGCTGAGCCGGGTGGCCATCGCGATTTATGATCCCCATACGGATCAGCTCAAGACATTTGCCCACAGTACCGAGGGGCACTCGCCGCTGGTGCAGTATGAGGTGAAGCTGAGCGATGTGCCTTCCCTGCGCTATCTGGCAGAGAATCACCATTCCCGTGTGCTCGGCAATCTCGATGCCCTGCGAGACTCTGCGTCTGAGCACAGCCGCAAGCTGCTGGAGGCCGGCTATGCCTCCAGCTATACCGAGCCGCTGCTGTTCAACAGCAAGCTGTTTGGCTTTCTGTTTTGCGATGCCATGGAGCCGGACTATTTCAACGAACCGATCCGAAGCGAACTGTCGGCCTACGCCCAGATGCTGTCTGCCATCATAGCGGTGGAGTTTTTCTCCATTCAGACCCTTGGCGGGGCGCTGACCACGGCGCGGGAGTTCAGCCGCTATCGGGATGAGGAGACCGCCAACCATCTGCACCGGATGTCGGCCTACTCCCGACTGATCGCCAAGACGCTGGCCCCGACTTGCGGGCTGAGCGATGAGGAGGTGGAGTTTATCTACCTCTTCTCCGAGCTGCACGACATCGGCAAGATTGCGGTGCCGGACGGCATCCTGCTCAAGCCGGGCAAGCTGACCCCGGAAGAGTTCGAGATCATGAAGATCCACCCCGGCAAGGGGCGGGAGATGATCAGCCTGATGATCAGCGAGTTCGGCCTCGACGGTATTCACCACACCGATATGCTGACCAACATCATCGCCAGCCATCACGAGCGCTTCGATGGCACCGGCTATCCGCTGGGACTGGCGGGGGAGGCGATTCCGCTGGCGGCGCGCATCGTGGCGGTGGCTGATGTGTTTGATGCCCTGACCAGCGAGCGTCCCTACAAGCAGCCCTGGCCGTTCGAGGCGGCCTTTGCCTATCTGGAGGAGCATGCCGGCAGCCAGTTCGATCCCGCCTGTGTTGCCGCGGCCCTGCACAACAAGGCCGAGCTTTATGCCATCTATCAGCAGTATCAGGATCCAGCCCGTCCGGCGGGAGAGACGGCCAGCGGCGCAGAGCCGGGTTGAGCGGTCGTGGTGAGTGCGGGGGGAAAGCGGCGGGTCAAGCATGACGAGGATTAACAGGAGAGGGGGCACCGGCGGTGTCCCCTCTCTTTTATGCGCCTTTCTATTCAATGCGCCTTCATTTTGCTGACCTTGTATCTGCGGCTATTGCGGCCGCGGCCAGGTTACTTTTTGGGCGTCGGCTCGCTGATTTGGTGGAGGTGATCTGCGCAGGCGCTGGAGCAGCCACAGGGGCGCACCTCTTTATCCTCCCGCTTCTGGGCAAGCTGGTATTGGCGCCACCAGATGATGGTGCCCATGGCCAGGATCAGCACGAACGAGGCGAGCAGGCTCAACAACCAGATGGACATGATCTCTTCTCCTTGGTGGTGATGACATGCACGGCGATGGCATCAGTGATGATGGCAGCAACCGCCCTGTTGGCCTGCGCCCTCACTGCCGTGGCAACAAGTATGGCCTTGTCGTGGGCTATCTGCCTGATGGCCACCACTGGCGCAACAGTGATCGGAACCACTGTTGCAACCACCATGACAATGGGCATGACTCTGGCCTGCGCCAACAGGCTGGATGGCACGGATCGCCGATTTGCTCTGATGACGGCGAGACGGGCGGCCCTGACTGACCTCGGTGAGAGGCTGCAGATTGGCGGGGGCCAGCAGCGTGGGCAGCGGCAGGCGGGCAGAGCGGCACTGCAGCACCCGGATATTGGCCGCCAGCAGGCGACCCAGCATCCGCTCGCCGATATTGCGCACCACCACCTGGCCCACCTGATGATGGGCGAGGGAGTCGAGCAAGGCTTGCTTGCCGTGGCAGCCTTCGGCGGCGGCCGGGTTGGCCATGGTGGCGATAACGTTCCCTTCGGGGCTGAGGATCTGCAACTGCTCGGCACGGGTAAAGTGGCCAGCCAGCAACCCCTGATTCAGCATCAGGGCGCTGTTGCTGAGGTTGGTGGTCATGGTTGTGACAGCATTCATGTCGGCTCTTCTCCACTGGTTTGGTGGTCGGGCTCGGCGGGTTGCATCATCAATGCCTTGCCCAGACTCAGACACTCCACCACCTTGTAGCGCCCTTTTTTCAGGATATTGGCCAAGGTCTGGCGGGAAACCCCCATCACCAGGGCGGCCTCCTGCTGCTGCATTCCTTGAAGGTCGACGAGGCGCAGCGCCTCGAACTCGTCAGGGGCCAGCGTGACCTGCTCCAGCTGATGCATGGGGCGGCCGTTGGGTTTGAAGCAGCTGTTGGCGGGGCGGCCACAGATCTGGCGGGCAATCTTGGGTCTTGGCATGGTGGCTCCTAATTGGCATACGCCATTTATACGCTTGTATGTGGCATATGCCAATAATTTTGTCGAGGGCAGAGGGTAGCGTGAGTGTTGTTTACGGCAGAGAGGGGTAAAGAGGGGGGAGGAGGAATACGTACAAAAGCAGGGAAGGGGGCAGAAACGAGGCCGGCCCGAACAGAGGTTCGGGCCTGCGGTTTTTGCAGAGGATGGTCGGGCCTTCCCGGCGAGCTTACGCCTGTTCGGCCTCGGCCACGGGGGCTGCGCTCTCGCTACCGTTGGCGAAGCGATCCGCCCACAGGGCAATCACGCCGTCACCGGTGACGTTGCAGGCGGTGCCGAAGCTGTCCTGCGCCAGATAGAGGGCGATCATCAGGGCGATGGAGGCTTCACCGAAACCGAGCATGGAGGTGAGCAGGCCCAGCGCCGACATCACGCCACCACCCGGCGCGCCCGGTGCGGCGATCATGATCACCCCCAGCATCATGATGAAGGGGAGCATGGTCTCGATGCCCGGAATGGCCAGATGCTCGGAGAGGAACATCACCGCGGTGGCACAGGTGACCAGGGTAATGGTGGAGCCACAGAGGTGAATGGTGGCACACAGCGGCACAGTGAAGTTGGCGATACCGTCGCTCACCCCGTTGTTCTTGCTCGACTGCAGGGCGACCGGGATGGTGGCGGCGCTCGACATGGTCCCCAGTGCGGTGAAGTAGGCGGGCAGCATGTTCTTGATGAGCTGGGTCGGTGAGCGGCCAAGGGCCAGACCGGTACCGACGAACAGCACGGAGAGCCAGATCCAGTGCATCAGGATCGCCATCACCAGCACTACACCGAAGGTTTTCAGGGTAGCGAATACGGTGCCTTCTACCGTCATCTCGACAAAGACCCCGGCGATATAGAACGGCAGCAGCGGGATGATCACCTTGGCCAGCAGGCGGTCGATGATGTCACGACCCTGGTCGGCGACCCGGCGCAGATCGGTGGCCTGGGTGGCGCTGATGCCAATGCCGAACACGAAGGCGGCAGCCAGTGCCGACATCACGCCAAACAGCGGCGGGATCTCGAGATTGACGTAGGAGGCGAGTTTGATGGCCGTGGCCGTGGTGGGTTCGGCAGCGGTGGTGAGCTGCGGGATCAGGTGGCTCGCCACGGTAAAGGCGAACAGCCCCGCCAGAATGGTGGAGCAGTAGGAGAGAGCCACGGTTTTGCCCAGCAGCTTGCCGGAGTTCTTCGGCAGGCTGGCGATGCCGCTCATGATAAAGAACAGAATGATGAGCGGAATGGTGAAGGTGATCAGCTGACCTATCACTGTCTTGGCCGTAAACAGCACGCGCGCCACCCACTCAGGGGCGTAGAGACCGAGCAAGAGACCGGCAAGGATGCCAGCAATGAGTTTCAGGACAAGTTTCATAAGGAAATCCGGAGTTGGTTGTATTGTCTGTTTTGTTATTAAATTTTGATGTTAATCACACTTTTTAACACGTAAGCCGTGTTATGTCTGCCTTTTATGCGTTAACGCCGAGTTAAATATTGTCGAAAGCCAAGATCGCCGACTAGCTGTCGGCTTGGCGTTGAACGGGGAAATCCGTGATGAATTAGCCCGTTAGGTGGCCTGATGATCGCCACGCAGCAAGATGACGTAGTGGCTGGCGTTTTGATTTGCGGAATCTGACGTGTTGGCTGATACGGCTTCCATCGGCGCCAGTTGCAGTGCTATCCCGGATGTGGTGACGAGTTGCTGTAACTGAGCGTGGCTCATTTCGCCGCTTGGCTGCAGAGGGAAGCAGAGCGGAGCGCCCGCTTTGAGCAGGGCTGCCAATTGTTGCAACAGGGGGACAAGGGTGGCTGCGTCGCTATCAAGCGGGCGACTCAGCCAGATGCCATCGTAAGGGAGCACCGAGTGCATCTTCGCCAGCGGGCAGACCCGCACCGCTTGTCCAGATTGCTGCGAGGCGACTTTGGCATCATCCAGCACAGCGTCACAGGCGGTGACCACATACCCTTCTGCACGCAGCCAGCACAGATCCTCCCCCATACCGCACTGACCATTGAGCAGGTGAGCACCGGGTTTAAGGCGCGCCACAAAGGCAGCTCGAGCGTGGGCGCGCTGGTCGTTCAATGACAAGGATGCGGGGATGGCGTCAGAGTGTGGCACAGGGGTTACCTCAAGCAGGGGGCGCACAGGGTAACAAATCGGGGCCTGACTGCCAAAGCGCGCGGTCAGGCCCCGATTTGGATGTGAGGAAGTTGCCGGAGCTGATTAGCGGCCGCAGGCAGGCCCGTGGGGCTGGGCCAGCATGGTGAACATGCTCTCTATCATAAAGGCGGATTCGCCCTGCAGGTCGATCCGCCCCGGAAAGTGGAGCCAGTTGATGATGTAGCCATCCAGAGTGCAGTGGAGCAGGGTGGCGGCGCGCTGCAGGTTGAGGTTGGCTGGCAACTGGCCCCGCCGTACCGCATTGGCCAGGGTCGTCTCCAGCTCCCGAAAAAAGTGGGCGGACTCGCTGCGGATATGCTCGCGCAGTGAGATGGCTTCCCCCTCCAGCGATTCGAGATTGAACAGGATGGTGAACATCTGCCGCTGGGCCGGATTGTGAATGAAGCTGTGGAGCACCCCTTCGAAGAAGAGGCGCAGTTGCCCCAGCGGATCCGGCTCATCTGGATTGAGGCAGGCATCGAGCTGGTGGGCGAGGGGGCTGCAGAGCTCCTGCCAGAGCGAAATGAAGAGTTCGTCCTTGTTCTTGAAGTGCCAATAGATGGCCCCGCGGGTCAGGTCTGCCGCCCTGGCGATGTCGGTCAGGCTGGTCTTGGCCAGCCCTTGCGAGCAGAACAGATCCAGCGCCGTACTCATGATGTGGCTGCGGGTTTGCTGCGCCTCTTCTTTGGTTCGTCTGGCCATTGCGATAGATACCTCATGTAAGTAAATCCACTTACATACATTTATGGATGTATGTATATTGCCTCATCTTTTTGATTTTCTCCAACAGGGGTCAGTTGGCCCTTAATGTTCGTTGACTGGCAAAGGCTCAGGTGTTTCATGGATAAACATATTCTTGCTCGTTCAGTTGGTCTTGCCTTGCTGGCTGCAGGCTTGCTGGCAGGTTGTGGTGACAAGGGTGGCGCGCCCCAGGGACAGGGCGGCATGCCCCCCGCGGCGGTCAACGTGGTGACCCTGCAGAGCGGTCCGCTGATGTTGACCACCGAGTTAACCGGCCGCAGCGCCCCGCTGCGAGTGGCCGAAGTGCGTCCGCAGGTGAGCGGCATTATCCTCAAGCGCCTCTTTACCGAGGGGAGCGATGTGAAGGCGGGTGATCTGCTCTATCAGATCGACCCGGCTGTCTATCAGGCGGCGGTTGCCAGCGCCAAAGCCAATCTGGCCAAGGCCGAGGCTAACGAGCAGAGCGCCCGTCTCAAGGCGCAGCGCTATCAGGAGCTGCTCAAGGTCAAATCCATCAGCCGTCAGGACTATGACGACGCCGACGCCAGCTGGAAGCAGGCCAAGGCGGAGATCATGGCGAGCAAGGCGGCCCTGCGCACTGCCGAGATCAATCTCGGTTACACCCGCATCACAGCCCCCATCAGCGGCCGCATCGGTAAATCCGCAGTGACCGAGGGTGCGCTGGTGACCGCCCAGCAGGCAGACAGCCTGACCGCCATCCAGCAGCTCGATCCCATGTATGTGGATGTGCGTCAGTCCACCGCCGATCTGCTGCGCCTCAAGCGACTGGTCGCCGAGGGCAAGCTGACCCAGGACGAGCAGAAAGGGGCCAAGGTGACCTTCCAGCTGGAAGATGGCTCCACTTATGGCGAAGAGGGCTCGCTGCAGTTCTCCGATGTGACCGTGGATGAGACCTCCGGCATGGTGACCCTGCGGGTGATTGTGCCCAACCCTCACCAGCTGCTGCTGCCCGGCATGTTTATGCGCGCCACCCTGCAAGAGGGGGAGCGGGCACAAGGGCTGCTGGTGCCGCAGACTGCCGTGACTCGCACCCCCAACGGCGGCGCCACCGTGATGGTGGTAACCGCTGACAACAAGGTGGAGCTGCGCAACGTGCAGCTGAGCCGTATCGTCGGCAGCAACTGGGTGGTGGAGTCAGGGCTCACCTCCGGCGAGCGGGTGATCGTGGCTGGCTTGCAGAAAGTACGACCGGGCGCCGTGGTCAATCCCGCCGAGCAGGGTGCTGATGCACCGTCTGCTCAAGCTGCGTCCAACACCCCGGCCAACAAGTAGGATGGAGTAGTCGCCTCATGGCTCGATTTTTTATAGACAGACCCATTTTTGCCTGGGTGATCGCGCTGGTGATCATGCTGGCGGGCAGCCTGGCCATCATCAAATTGCCGGTCGCCCAGTATCCGAGCATTGCGCCGCCCGCGGTTGGTATTTCCGCCAGCTATCCGGGCGCCTCTGCCAAAACGGTGGAAGACTCGGTGACCCAGATCATCGAACAGAACATGACCGGGCTGGATCACCTGCTCTACATGTCCTCCCAGTCTGACTCCGCGGGGCGAGTGTCGGTGACCCTCACCTTCCAGCCGGGGACCGATCCCGATATCGCCCAGGTGCAGGTGCAGAACAAGCTGCAACAAGCGATGTCGCTGCTGCCGCAAGAGGTGCAGCAGCAGGGGATCCGGGTGCAGAAGACCTCCAGCAGCTTCCTGATGGTCGCGGCGTTCATCTCCAGCGATGGCTCGATGAACAACGACGATCTGGCGGACTATGTGGTCTCCAACATCAAGGAGCCTCTGAGTCGTCTGGACGGGGTAGGGGATATCACCTTGTTCGGCAGCCAGTATTCCATGCGGGTCTGGCTCGATCCCAACAAGCTTAACCGGGTGCAGATGACCCCGGGGGATGTGCAGGCGGCCATCAAGGCGCAGAACGCCCAGGTCGCGTTTGGCAAGCTGGGTGGCACACCATCGGTGGAAGATCAGCAGTTCACCGCCACCATCATGGGGCAGACCCGTCTCTCTACCGTGGAGCAGTTCAACGACATCCTGCTGCGGGTGAATCAGGATGGCTCCAAGGTACGGCTGAAAGATGTGGCCCGGGTCGAGTTGGCAGGCGAAAGCTATGACGCCGATGCGCTCTACAACGGCCAGTCTACCGCCGCGGTTGCCATCAAGCTGGCGACCGGTGCCAACGCGCTGGATACCGCCGAGAAGGTGCGTGCCAAGCTCAATGAGCTGGCGGATTACTTCCCGGCCAACATGGAGATCGTCTACCCCTACGACACCACACCGTTTGTGAAGATCTCCATCGAGGAGGTGGTGCAGACCCTGATCGAGGCGATCTTCCTGGTGTTCTGCGTCATGTATCTGTTCCTGCAGAACTTCCGCGCCACCCTGATCCCGACCATTGCGGTGCCTGTGGTGCTGCTCGGTACCTTCGGGGTGATGGCAGCGTTCGGGTTCTCCATCAACACCCTCACCATGTTCGGTATGGTGCTGGCCATCGGCCTGCTGGTGGATGACGCCATCGTGGTGGTGGAGAACGTGGAGCGGCTGATGAGCGAGGAGGATCTCTCCCCGCTGGAAGCGACCCGCAAGTCGATGACCCAGATCACCGGCGCGCTGGTGGGGATCGCCCTGGTGCTCTCCGCCGTGTTCGTACCGATGGCCTTCTTCGGCGGCTCGACCGGTGCCATCTATCGCCAGTTCTCATTGACCATCGTCTCGGCCATGGTGCTGTCGGTGCTGGTGGCGTTGATCCTGACCCCAGCGCTCTGTGCCACCCTGCTCAAGCCGATGAAACATGGCGAGTTTGGTGCCAAGCGCGGCTTCTTTGGCTGGTTCAACCGCGCCTTTGATGCCGGTACCAACCGCTATCAGAGCGGCGTGCGCAAGGTGATCAAACAGGGCGTGCGCTACAGCCTGATCTACGGTGCCATGCTGGCGGTACTGGCAGTGCTCTTTATGCGAATGCCCACCTCCTTCCTGCCGGAAGAGGATCAGGGGGTCATCATGTCCATGGTGCAACTGCCGGTGGGGGCGACCAAGCAGCGCACCGAGGTGGTGCTGGCAGACATGCGCGACTACTTCCTGAAAAACGAGAAGGATAATGTCGATTCTGTGCTGACCGTATCCGGCTTCAGCTTCGCCGGTAGTGGCCAGAACGCGGGGATGGCCTTTATCAAGCTCAAGGACTGGAGCGAGCGCAAGAGCCCGGAGCGCAGCGCCAATGCCATTATCGGCCGCGCCATGGGCTATCTGTTCAGCATCAAGGAGGCGCAAGTGTTCGCCTTCAACCTGCCTCCGATCCCGGAGCTGGGGACGGCGACCGGTTTTGACTTCTTCCTGCAGGATCGCGGCGGTATCGGTCACGACAAGCTGATGGCGGCGCGCAATCAGCTGCTCGGCATGGCGGCGCAGGATCCCACTCTGGTGCGGGTACGCCCGAACGGGATGGAAGATACGCCGCAACTCGATATCAAGATCGACTACGAGAAGGCGCTGGCGCAGGGGCTCTCCATCGCGGATATCAACAACACGCTGGCTACCGCTTGGGGTTCTTCCTACGTCAATGACTTCGTCGACCGTGGCCGGATCAAGAAGGTCTACATGCAGGCGGATGCCCCCTTCCGGATGAACCCGGAAGATCTGAAACTCTGGTATGTGCGCAACAGTGCCGGTCAGATGGTGCCCTTCTCCGCCTTTGCCAGCACCGAATGGAGCTTCGGCTCACCGCGTCTTGAGCGTTACAACGGCGTACCGGCGATGGAGATCGTCGGTGAGGCGGCGCCCGGCAAGAGTACCGGTGATGCGATGGCCGCCATCGAGCAGATGGTGAAACAGCTACCGGAAGGGGTGGGTATCGAGTGGACCGGGCTCTCCTTCCAGGAGCGTCAGGCCGGTTCACAGGCACCTGCGCTCTACGCCATCTCCTTGTTGGTGGTGTTCCTCTGTCTGGCAGCCCTCTACGAGAGCTGGAGCATTCCGTTCTCGGTGATGCTGGTAGTACCGCTCGGGGTTCTGGGGGCCATTGTGGCTGCCACCCTTCGCGGATTGGAGAACGACGTCTACTTCCAGGTTGGTCTGCTCACCACCATCGGCTTGTCGGCAAAAAACGCGATTTTGATCGTGGAATTTGCCAAAGAGCTCTACGACAAGGGGATGGGATTGGGTGAAGCCGTGGTGGAGGCGGCGCGTCTGCGTCTGCGTCCGATCCTGATGACCTCGCTCGCCTTTATCCTCGGGGTGCTGCCGCTGGTGATCAGCTCCGGCGCAGGTGCCAGCAGCCGCAACGCCATCGGTACCGGCGTGATGGGGGGGATGATCAGTGCCACCGTGCTGGCCATCTTCTTCGTACCCCTCTTCTTCGTATTGGTGATGCGCTACTTCACCAAACACAGCAGCAAAGCAGAGCGCCTGACCCATACCCATGAGTCAAAACATGACTGATGGCTGGATGGCTAGCTGGCTATTGTTCTCTGAACTAACCTGCAGGCGCCAGGGTTGACCTCATTAGAGTCTCCTTCTGTGAATGGGGCAACCAAAATGGTTGCCCCATTTTTCTCCATATCGCTCATATTTGGCTGTTCTTTTACCACTTTATATGGAGGGGTCATACAGCTCTTTTGGTTCTCCATCGACTCTTGATTAAAAACGAGAGATTAGGACACTTTTTGGTGTGCAGTCTTGTCGTAATCGAGATAGAATCTTCCGCTCTATCGGGCTGGTACGGTGTATCGTTCTTGCCATGTACGAGCGCTATCTTGCTGAAATATGCGAAGTAGCCGCATGGTAAAGCACCATCAAGACAAAATAATGCTGGAGGACACGATGACCAACAGCAAGCACAATCAGGTTAAAAGCAGCAAACTGGGGGCTGTAACCCAGGGGCGGTAGCCAATGAATTTACTGCTGATTTGTTTGGGTTTTACCCATCGCCTATCGCTATGCCTTGTAGTGATGTTGATGTTTAAGACCACAGCCCTGAGCTGTAATTTGTTTTTGCATTAGCCCGCCCCCTCTCTCAAACCAACTCTTCGCAAGAGAACACATATCTATGAAAATTCTCGTTACCGGTGGCGCAGGCTTTATCGGCTCTGCCGTGGTGCGCCATATCATCCGTGATACTCAGGATGCCGTTATCAACCTCGATAAACTCACCTATGCCGGCAATCTGGAATCCTTGGCCAGTGTATCGACAAGCGATCGTTATGCGTTTGAGCAGGTGGATATCTGCAATCGCGCCGAGCTGGATCGGGTATTTGCCCAGCACCAACCGGATGCGGTGATGCACCTGGCTGCCGAGAGTCATGTTGATCGCTCCATCACAGGGCCGGCTGACTTTATCGAGACCAATATCGTTGGCACCTATATGTTGCTGGAAGCGGCACGAGCCTATTGGAACAGTCTGGACGAGGTGCGAAAGGCGGCCTTCCGCTTCCACCATATCTCCACCGACGAGGTGTATGGGGATCTGCCTCATCCGGATGAAGTCGCCCCTGGTGAGCCATTGCCGCTCTTTACCGAAACCACCCCCTATGCCCCCAGCAGCCCCTATTCTGCCTCCAAGGCTTCCAGTGACCACCTGGTACGCGCCTGGCGCCGTACCTACGGCCTGCCGACCATTGTCACCAACTGCTCCAACAACTACGGCCCTTATCACTTCCCCGAGAAGCTGATCCCGCTGGTGATCCTCAATGCACTGGATGGCAAGCCGCTGCCGGTCTATGGCAAGGGCGACCAGATCCGTGACTGGCTCTATGTAGAAGATCATGCGCGCGCGCTCTACAAGGTGGTGACTACTGGCTTGGTCGGGGAGACCTACAACATCGGCGGTCACAACGAGAAGCAGAATCTGGAGGTGGTCCACACCATCTGCGATCTGCTCGACGAGATGGTACCTCTGTCTCCCTCGCCCCTAGGGGGTGAGGGGAGAAGTTACCGCGATCAAATCACCTATGTAGCGGATCGTCCCGGCCACGATCGCCGTTATGCCATCGATGCTACCAAGATGAGCCGTGAGCTGGCTTGGCAACCGCAAGAAACGTTCGAGTCTGGCATTCGCAAAACCGTGCAGTGGTATCTGGATAACCAGGAGTGGGTGAGTAACGTCAAGAGCGGCGCCTACCAATCCTGGATTGAGCAGCACTATTCCGCGATTGAACAGAACGATGGGGAGCGTGCCTGATGCATATTCTGCTGTTTGGCAAAAACGGCCAGGTAGGCTGGGAGCTGCAGCGCGCACTGGCGCCGCTGGGGCGCATCACTGCCGTTGATTTTGACTCCACCGACTATTGCGGTGACTTTAGCAATCCGGCAGGGGTGGCCGAGACAGTGCGTCTGGTAAAACCGGATGTGATTGTCAACGCCGCGGCCCATACCGCAGTCGACAAAGCCGAGAGCGAGCGGGAGTTTGCCGAGCTGCTCAATGCGACCAGCGTGGCTGCGATTGCCAAAGAAGCGGAAGCATTGGGTGCCTGGTTGGTGCATTACTCTACCGACTATGTGTTCGATGGTAGCGGCGAGCGTCCTTGGGTGGAAACCGATGCAACGGCACCGCTTAACGTCTACGGTGAAACCAAGCTGGCGGGTGAGCAAGGCGCCGCGCTTTGCTCTCGTCATCTGATCTTCCGCACCAGCTGGGTCTACGCCGCCCGTGGTGCCAACTTTGCCAAGACCATGCTGCGTTTTGGCAAAGAGCGTAGCGAGATGTCGGTTATCAATGACCAGTTTGGCGCCCCGACCGGTGCCGAGCTGCTGGCCGATTGCACCGCTCATGCGATCCGCGTGGCGCAGAGCAGACCCGAGGTCGCCGGGCTTTACCATCTGATTGCCTCCGGTACCACCACCTGGTTTGACTACGCCCAGCTGGTGTTTGCCAAAGCCAGAGAGGCTGGCGTTGAACTGGCGGTGACACAGCTCAATGCGGTGCCGACCAGCGCCTTCCCGACTCCGGCCAAACGTCCCCATAACTCCCGCCTTGATACCGGCAAATTCCAGCGCACCTTCGATCTGGTGCTGCCGGACTGGACGGTCGGTGTGGAGCGGATGTTGACCGAGATCCTGGGCAAATAAATTACTGGTCAGGGGGGTAGTGACTGCATCCCTGACTGGAAGGGATAAAACGAAAAAGGTGTGGCCGCAAGCCACCCTTTGCTTTTGCAATTTAAAAATAAGAAACAAGCATCATGACCAAACGTAAAGGCATTATTCTGGCCGGTGGCTCTGGCACCCGTCTCTATCCAGTCACCATGGCGGTGAGCAAGCAGCTGCTGCCCATCTATGACAAGCCGATGATCTACTATCCGCTGAGCACCCTGATGCTTGCGGGTATTCGCGATATTTTGATCATCAGCACCCCGCAAGATACCCCCCGTTTCGAACAGTTGTTGGGCGATGGCAGCCAGTGGGGCCTGAATTTGCAATACAAGGTCCAGCCAAGTCCGGACGGATTGGCGCAAGCCTTTATTCTGGGCGAAGAGTTCATCGGTTCAGACCCCTGTGCACTGGTGCTGGGAGACAACATCTTCTACGGCCATGATCTGCAGAAACAACTGGAAGCGGCAGCAAGTAAAGACAGTGGTGCAACCGTCTTTGCCTACCATGTGCATGACCCGGAGCGCTACGGAGTTGTGGAATTTGATGAACAGGGAACCGCTATTTCACTTGAGGAGAAGCCCCTGGAACCGAAAAGCAACTATGCGGTGACCGGCCTTTATTTCTACGACAACAGCGTGGTGGAGATCGCCAAGAGCCTGAAGCCATCGCCACGCGGTGAGCTGGAAATCACCGATGTGAACCGGATCTACTTGGAACAAGGTAACTTGTCGGTGGCGATGATGGGTCGTGGTTATGCCTGGCTTGACACCGGCACCCATGAAAGCCTGATTGAAGCGAGCAACTTTATTCAGACCATCGAGACACGTCAGGGGTTGAAAGTCGCGTGTCCGGAAGAGATCGCCTATCGCCAGAAGTTTATCAATGCTGACCAGGTCCGTGAACTTGCTGCTCCGTTGGCAAAGAATGCCTATGGACAATATTTGTTAAGAATGGTCGCCAAAGCCTGATGTGATATGGGGGAGGAGAACTGCCTCCCCATAAAAATTGAATTACGTATGGATATAAAGATGAATGTAATCAAGACCGCTATTCCTGATGTGCTTATTTTTGAACCAAAAGTATTTGGTGATGAGCGTGGTTTTTTCTTTGAGAGTTTCAATCACAAGTTGTTTGAAGAGGCGGTAGGATATTCGGTTACTTTTGTGCAGGATAATCACTCAAAATCTTCGAAAGGAGTATTGCGTGGCTTGCACTATCAGTTGCCGCCTCATGCCCAGGGCAAGTTGGTGCGTTGTGTGGCAGGCGAAGTATTTGATGTAGCGGTAGATATTCGCAAAAGTTCGCCGACTTTCGGCCAATGGGTTGGGGTACACCTTTCAGGGGAGAACAAGCGGCAACTGTGGATTCCGGAAGGATTTGCGCATGGCTTCTTGACGTTGACTGATACAGCTGAATTTTTGTATAAAACTACAAATTATTACAATTTAGATTGTGATAGAGGAATAAAATGGGATGATAAAAATATATCGATAAAATGGCCTGTAGAAAATTTAAATTTAAATTTATCGCATAAAGATATGAATCAACCTTGTATGAATAAAGCAACTCTATTTTGACGTAATGGTCAAGTCGGTTGAAACCAATATTATTGTGCGAACTATTGTTCATAAAGTAATTTCAATTTAAATTGCCATGAATTAGTTCTATTTTATATAGATATTGTCACATGGCAAATAACATAAAATAGATGTAAATAGGTTTCGATATGAAAAAAAACATTCCTGTCACACAGCCATTTTTGCCTGAATTAAAAGAGTTTATCCCGTACCTTGAGAAAATATGGGATAATAGATGGTTAACAAATAATGGGCCTTTTCATCAAGAGCTTGAGGTCAGACTAGCAGAATATTTAGGGGTAGAGCATGTATCACTATTTAATAATGCTACAATTGCACTAATTACAGCATTGCAAGCAATGCGAATTAATGGGGAAGTGATTACGACGCCATACTCCTTTGTGGCAACTAGCCACTCTATTATGTGGAATGGTCTCGAACCGGTATTTGTAGATATTGATCCAACTACATTTAATATTGATCCTGAGAAAATTGAAGCTGCTATAACGCCACGTACTACAGCTATCATGCCTGTACATTGTTATTCTAACCCTTGTGATGTTGAGGCAATTCAAAAGATTGCAGATAACTATGGTCTGAAAGTAATATATGATGCAGCACATGCGTTTGGCATTAAATATAAAGGGCAGAGTATACTTAATTGGGGTGATCTTTCAATTTTGAGCTTCCATGCCACTAAGGTATTTAATACTTTTGAAGGGGGGGCAATTATTAGTCCAGATGCTAAAACTAAACAGCGAATTGATCGTTTGAAGAACTTTGGTATTGCAGATGAATTAACAGTTACAGCTCCTGGCATTAATGGAAAGATGAGTGAAATTAATGCTGCCTTTGGTTTGGTTCAATTAAAACATATAGATCAAGCAATGCAATCTAGGCAAATTATTGATGAGCGTTACCGTACTGCGTTGAGAGATGTGCCTGGCATTACGATGTATAAACATAATCCTTATGCGAATAGTAATTTCTCATATTTTCCGATACTTGTAGATAATGACTATAAACTTAGTCGAGATGAACTATATGAAAAGCTAAAAGATAATAACATCTTGTCAAGACGTTATTTCTATCCCCTTATTAGCAATATGCCAATGTATCGTGGTTTAGTTAGCTCTAATGCTAAAAATTTAGAGCATGCCAATGTTGTTTCAGATAAAGTTTTATGCTTACCAATATTTGATACGCTAAAATTAGAAGATCAATTAAATATAATAAAATTAATCAATGAGGCGTGAGTATGGCATATCTGAATGTGCAACAGTTGCAAGATATGGGTTTTTTGTCAATCGGTAGTAATGTCCTTATTTCTGATAAAGCATCAATTTATGGTGCTGCTCGTATTCGTATCGGCAGCAATGTTCGAATTGATGATTTTTGTGTGCTTTCTGCAGGCAGCGGCGGTATCGATATTGGTGATTACATTCATATTGCTGTATATAGTTCACTTATTGGTGCTGGGAAAATAATAATTTCTGATTTTTGCAATATATCTTCAAAAGTCGCAATATACTCAAGTAATGATGACTATAGTGGTTCGTTTATGACGAACCCAATGGTTCCTAGTGAATATACCAATGTTAAGCATGCCGATGTAAAATTAGAGAAGCATGTAGTCATCGGTAGTGGTTCTTTATTATTGCCTGGAATTACCCTACATGAAGGTGTTGCTGTTGGGGCACTATCAATGGTCAGGACTGATTGTGAAGCATTTAGCATTTATATGGGAGTTCCTGCAAAAAAAATAAAAAATAGAAAAAAATCTATGTTAGAACTTGAAGTTGAACTTATGGATAAGAGTAGTTTATAGACCATTTATATGAGGCGATGTAGAATCCACTTGCTGTATCTATCTTTTAAATCATTCCAAGGTGATAAAGATGAAAACGTTATTGAGCTTTGAGGCTAGTGTCTAGCTTATACGTTATGAGTATCTTTGATTGATACTTGCTCATTGTATGTTTTAAACATTTCGACATGAGTTAACATAACATTTTTCAAGTATTTTTAAGAGTGGTGATTAAGTGAGCCATGTGAAAAATGGATTAAAGTGGAGTGCAATTGAAAAAATAGTATCACAGGGGGTTCAGTTTCTTACACTATTAGTTTTGGCAAGGCTGCTTACTCCAAATGCATTTGGTGTCATCGCAATGACATCAATTTTTATTTCAATCGCACAGTTATTAATTGATGGCGGGTTTACTAGTGCGTTAATTCGCAAAGGGAAACCCTCCGAAATTGAATATTCGACAGCATTTTATTTTAATATAGTGGTTGGCTTTTTTATATATATAATAATATATTTTTCCGCACCATTGATTTCATTTTTTTATCATGAACCTATATTACAAGATGTACTAAGAGTATTAGGTTGCGTCATTCTTGTTAATTCTCTAACCGTAGTTTATCGTGCAAAACTAAATGTAGCCCTAGATTTTAAATCTCAATCAAAGGTTACTGTATCTTCATCTTTAGCAAGTGGAGTAATCGGTGTTGCGTTGGCATACCATGGGTATGGTGTTTGGGCTCTGGTTGCACAATCTCTGTTTAATGCAATAATATCAATGTGTTTATATGTATATATATTTAAATGGCGGCCAATAAAAGCGTTTGATGTTAACGAGTTTAAAGATATGTTTGGTTATGGCTACAAACTAATTTTATCCTCGCTCATTGAAGTTATATATGCAAATAGTTTCATTGTTATAATTGGTAAGCTGTATTCATCTAGTCAGGTTGGATTGTTTTATCAAGCGCAGCGATTAATTGAATTGCCAACAAGTTCATTTATTGGCATTATACAAAGAGTTAATCTTCCTTTAATGAGTAAGGCTCATGACGCTACGGAAATAAATAAAATATTTAGTGATAGTATCATATTGTCTACATTTATATTCACGCCTTTAGTCTGTATTCTTGTTGTACTATCAGATGCATTTTTTTATTATCTATTGGGGCCCGCTTGGCTTGCAGCATCAAAATACTTGATCATATTGTGTGGTTGCTATGTTTTTTATCCTATACACGTATTCAACTTAAATCTGCTTCAGGTTAAAAAACGTTCAGATATGTTTTTAAAGGCTGAAGTTATAAAAAAGATAATTGGAGTCTTGACTATTATTTGCTCGTTTAGATTTGGAGTCATTGGTTTATGTATTGGAATGATGACATCTTCTATATTAAGCCTATTCGTTAATTGCTTTTATAGTGAGAAAGTTGGTGGGCTAACTACTATTCAACAGTTTAAACTAACGTATAAAATTTATCTTTCAAATAGTCTTGCGCTTATTGTTGCACTTTTTATTGCCTCATCATTTTTCCATGAAAATATAATCCTTTCATCACTCATCGGATTATTGTTGTTTTGCCTTTTTTGGTTATTGTGTTGCTGTATTTTTATGAAAGATGAATTTATTACAACCAGAAATAAATACATAAAAGCAATTTGATAAGGGCATGTAATGGCTACCAGATATGTTATTTTTTCGCCCTCCTATACTCCCAATGCTGGGGGGATAGTCGTATTACATAAACTATGCCACATCATTAATGAATGTGGTGGCAATGCAGTTTTATATCCGTGGTTCCCACAGTTCAAAATAACAAAGAAAGACATGTCAGGATGCGTCTCATTGATGCGCAATACTATTGGCAGCTTATTTAGAAAATATAAAACTAACGTTGACTTTAATACACCTGTACACACTGGAAATGTGCTGTCAGACAATGATATTGTCATATATCCTGAAATTGTTTTTGGCAATCCTCTGAAAGCTAAAAGAGTTATTCGTTGGTTGTTGAATAAGCCTGGATATTTCACCGGTGATATTTATTATGGACCCGGTGAGTTGTATTTCAAGTTTGATGATGGCTTAGTTGATGATTTTGCTTTCTATGGTTCAGAAATCTCCTCTTCACCATTGAAAGTGATTCATGTTCCAAGTGTTTATAATGATAACAACACCTACTCAGTAAGAAGTGGCGTTGCATATTCAATCCGAAAAGGGTCTGATAAGCCCCTGATCCACCATCCTAAGGATGCAATATTGATAGATGGAATGGATCATGCTGAAATAGCTAGAGTATTCAAGAGTGTTACATGTTTTATATCGTATGATTTATATTCTGCATATTCAACATTCGCTGTGCTTTGTGGTTGTGATTCAGTGGTAATACCAGATGACTGTTTGAGCAAAACAGAGTGGTATCCAGATGAAAAAAATAGATATGGTATAGCATATGGCTTTGATGATATTGACTATGCAAGAGAAACAAGAAGATTAAAGCTTGATGTTATAAGAAATAATGATAAGAAGAATACAGATTCAGTGCTTAGTTTCATGAGTACAGCAGAAACATTTTTCTCAGAGAAATGATGGTTCGTTTAATAGGTTTTAAATAAAATGCAGAAAATTAAGATAAGAGAAGTCTTTTCATATTACTTGCCACAATTTCATGAAATCCCTGAAAATAATGAATGGTGGGGGAATGGATTCACGGAGTGGTCATTGCTGAAGTCTGCTGCGGCTTTGTTTTCAGGGCATGATATACCTAAAGTTGGAGAGCTTGGGTATTACTCTTTAGAGGATGTCTCTGTTGTTGAAAAGCAATACCAACTAGCGAAGCAGCATTCTATATCTACATTTGCATTTTGGCATTATTGGTTTGGTGATAATGAACAATTACTACATAAGCCAGCTGAGTTAATATTGTCTAGTGATATTGATGTTAAATTTTGTTTTGCTTGGGCTAATCATACTTGGTACAACAAGTCCAAGGGATTGCTATTGAAGAAACAGAGGTATGATTACGATATTAAAAAGCATTTTAATTATCTGCTGCCATTTTTTATGGATGATAGATATACTAAAATAGATAATAAGCCCGTATTTTTTATTTACAATCCTAGTGAGGCATCTAACTGTGCTTTGTTTATGGATACGTTTAATAGGATGGCAAAAGAGCATGGGTTTGATGGTTGCTTCTTTATCGCTGAAAACAGCGATGTTCATATTGCTGAATATTATGGGTTTGATAGGTTTTTAAATAGCTGTAATTTTATGAAGGGGCGTTCACTACAACAGAAAATTACTGACAAAATCAGGATTATTTTAAACAAAAAAATTCCAGTCTGCCTTAGAAAGTATGATTACAGTGAAAGAATGCAAAGGTTTACTGCTAATGTAGATGTGGCACATAATGAAATACCGGTGGTATTTCCACGTTGGGACTCCTCAATCAGACATGGTCGACGTGGTGTGGTGTTGACTAACGCGACTCCTGCCGCGTTTGCAGCTCATCTTGATCAGTGTTTGCTTAAGACGGCTCATATTCCTGAGTCTGAAAGATTGATAATGATAAAGTCTTGGAATGAATGGGGAGAGGGTAATTATATTGAACCATGTCTGAAATATGAAAGAAAATTCCTTGAGATCGTTAAATCTAAAATTGAAATAATGTGATGAATTTAAATAGCAACGGTTTGAAAAAGAATAGAACTGTATATTTGTCATTGTACATAATTTCTAACATATATTTTACTATTTATTATTCGTTTAGTGGGCGGCTGGGTGGGGATTTTGCTGGGAATTATCCAGCTGTACCCGAAAGCCTATCCATGGCATTGTTTTTAATACTGATGTGCTGGGGGGGGTATGTATTAATATTCAAGTCCTTTGAAGTAATGTCAACCTATAACGTCGCGACAGTAAACTCTAAGCGCCTTGATGTAATATTCTTTGCTCTGGCATTGACTCACCTCAACGGGCTTGTTAATGGTTATATATCACCCTCATCAGATGTTGAACGTTCATTTTTCTATCTGATGTTCAATTATCTTTTATCCGTAGATACACTGCTGCTTATATATTTATTTTATTGCATAAAGTTCAGAAGCGTACTTTATTATATTAATCTAGTTATTACAATTATCATCTATTTGTATTCAGGGCGAACCGGGATTTTTATTTATCTACTGGCATTAATAAATTTAGCTGCGTTCTACGATAAGGGAAGGGTGAATCTTAGATTGAATTTCATCTTGATTGTGATCGCTTTTTCACTCTTTCCTTTCGTGCGTTCCCTTAAGCACTACATGTTACTAACTGTCATCTCTGATGAGTTTAGAAACATGTCATTTTTCGATGGTTTTATAGCTTTTTGGGGAAAGAATGATTTTTATGTAACATATATAAAATATTTTAATGAGACTGTAGAGCGCTTTCAACATGTATCAAATATCAGCTTTATATTTGATAACTCGAACGGCGTTAACAGGTTTCTCTCTGGATATGATTTTAGTTTGATGTATCCAACAACTCAAAGGATTTTTGAAAACCTCATTGGCTTACCGAATACGCCATACCAGTTTTATAAGCTCATTGGAAGCTATGTTAGTGGTGGGGAGACCTTTGATTGGAATGTTCCTGTGGGGGTGCCTGGATTAATTTTTATTGATGATGTGTCATTTGTTCTATATTTTTTTATATCCATATTACTTCTCTTCGCGGCAGTCATTTTATCCAAAACTATCGATCGTAATGGTGCTGTATTAGAACTATCTTTTTTGTCCATGGTACTTTTCATTCTACATGGCTGGATTAATGACTTCATGTCGTATGTAATGTCATTAGCTGTTTTTCTGTTATTAATTATTTTTATAAGAAGTTGCAACCATCTAAATAAAAGTTGATGAGTAACTTATACTAAGTTTCATATGTTTAAATAAACCTATACTTTAATTATTAGGTGTATTAATGAGGAAGCGTGTTTTAATTTATCTTGATAGTATGCAGCCTGCTGGTGGCATTGAGCGAGTAGTCGCAACATTGGCTAATGTTCTCTGTATTGATAATGAAGTTACTATTTTGGTGAAAGATAAACCATCATCTTTTTATGTTATTGATGATCGAATAAAGTTTGATTCAATTAATTCTGCACTTGTTTTTGATATGAGTAGTAGAATTAAACGAGCTAGAAGAATTTTAGGGAATATTATTGATTCAATACGTAAGTTACATTTTTACTTTAAAGATCATGATTATGATTGTGTATATGTTACAACCCCTCGCTCATATTTAGAGTGCCTTTTGGTCTTAAAGAGTGGGCGGGATATTATAGCATCAGAGCATGGAGCAAGAAGTAATTACAATATTGTGTATAGAGCAATAAAGTTAGCGTATAAGTTATCTAGGGCATATGTATTACCGACTACAGATGATTATAATTTTTTTGCATCTAATGGTTTTCCTGCCATACATATACCGCATCTGCGTCCCCCACTAAAGTACAAAAAAACAGATACAGCCCAAAAAACTGTTATTAACATAGGTCGTTTTACTCCAGATAAAAGACAAATTTTATTAATAAAACTCTGGGCTGACATTATTAAAAATAATACACAACTCAAAGATTGGGTTCTTTTATTGGTTGGGACTGGGGAATTGCAAAATGATATAAATTCAATTATATCTGAACTAAATATATGTGATAATGTTCAAATAGTCCCCCCGCAAATAAATGTTGATGAGCTTTACACTAAAGCATCAATATTTGCTCTTACTTCGAGTAGTGAAGGCTTCGGAATGGTCGTTTTAGAGGCATTATCATTTGGATTGCCAGTTATATCTTTTGATTGTCCTTCTGGCCCTAAAGACATAATAAGTCATCAAGTGGATGGTTTCTTAGTCGAGATGGATAATTTCACTTTGTATCAAAAAAGATTGACAGAGTTAATGTTATGCAACGATTTGAGGGCGGCAATGTCAGAAAATGGCTTTGTTAAGGGGCGGCAGTGGAATGAATCTAATATAATAGATAAATGGAGAGGTTTGCTCTAACATGCTTTCAATTATTGTCCCTGTATATAACTCTTCAAAAACGATAGTTCAATGTTTAAATTCCATAATTAATCAAACCTCGTTCGGATTAGTTAGTGAAATTATTATAATTAACGATGGGTCAACAGATAACTCTGACTTGCTAATCAGGGAGTTTATGGGGGAAAATTCCAGCGTTAATTTTAAATATATTTACAAAGAGAATGGAGGAGTCTCAAGCGCGAGAAACTTAGGAATTAATATTTCCTGCGGAATTTGGATTGCTTTTATCGATTCTGATGATATTTGGCTTCCTAATAAATTATCAGAACAATTTAAAGTAATTAAATCATCCCCGTTTAACATTGATTTTATTGGTTGTGCGAGAAATGATGAAATGCTGACTCTTTATGGCAAAAAAATCACCTCTTTGCATAAGGCTACATTACATCAACTATTGATTAAGATGTTTCCACAGACATCAACTGCAATTGTAAAGAAAACACTTTTGAACAAAGTTGGTTATTATGATGAGTCAATGTCACATGCTGAGGATGGTGATTTGTGGCTTAGGTTGTGTGATGCTGGTGATTTTTATTATATGCCTCAGTCATTAGTTATCACTGGTGGAGGCAAGAATAATTATGGAGAGTCTGGTCTCTCAAGCAATCTATCTGCCATGCATAAAGGAACTATATATACAATAAATAAATTACACAAAAGCAAAAGATTATCAAATGTCGCTGCTTTTATGTTTAAAGTATTTTATTACGTTAAACACATTAGAAGAACCATTATTGTAATTTCACGGCGATTTTAACTATGCTATTTAAAATAAAGTGGATGCTAAGTGCATTATTTTTATCGCTTTTTTTTAAAAAGATAAAGTTTCCTACATATATTGCGTTCCCAATTTTTTTTATGGGGTTACATAAGGTATCAATAGGAAAGCGTGTACGAATATTCCCTGGTTCAAGAATCGAGGTTCATGGTGATGGTGAAATAATAATTGAGGATAATGTTGCAATAGGCCAATCATTTCACATAACATCAGCATCAAGACTAGTTATCGGTAGTGGAACAGTTATATTGGCTAGGGTTTTTGTAACAAATATAGATCATGAGTATGACAAAATTGATACGCCAGTCTTAGAACAGAATAATAAAATATCAGATACTAGTATTGGTAAGAATTGCTATATCGGAATTGGGGCAGCCATCCAAGCTGGAACCAAACTTGGTGATAATGTTATTGTTGGTTCAAATAGTGTTGTTCGAGGATCGTTTCCATCTTATTGTGTGATTGTTGGTGCTCCTGCAAGAATTATAAAAAGGTATGATCATCAACTTGGTATCTGGAGACGCACGGATTCTCATGGTATTTTTATTCAAGAATTAAAATAGGTAATGAAAATGACGGGACATGTATTAATTACTGGTGGTGCAGGGTTTATTGGTTCTAATTTGGCATTGAAGCTGGTTGCATCTGGTTTCTCAGTAACTGTTTTGGATAATTTATCCCCGCAAATTCATGGCGATGATCCCGCGTTATCGCCTCTCTATCGTGCAATTAAAGATAAAGTTACTTTTATCAAAGGCACTGTTGAGTCAAGAGAGGATTGGTTAAGGGCGTTGGTAGGGGTAGATATAGTCGTACACTTGGCTGCTGAGACTGGCACAGGGCAATCGATGTATCAAATCAAGCGCTATAGTGATGTTAATATTGGTGGTAGCGCGATATTTCTCGACTTATTAGCTAATCAAAAGCACAGCATTAAAAGAATGGTAATTGCTTCTTCACGCTCTATCTATGGAGAGGGTAAGTACCAGTGTCAAGAACATGGCATTGTATATCCGACTGCGCGTGATGATGCCACTATGCTGCAAGGGGACTTCAATGTCAAGTGTCCTTTATGCAATACGGATGTAGCATTGTTGGCGACAGATGAAGAAAGTAAAATTCATCCCTCGTCTATTTATGGTGTCACCAAGCAAGTTCAAGAACAGATGTTTTTAATCACCGGCAAGAGCTTGGGTATTGATACAGTTGCACTGCGCTTTCAGAATGTATATGGGGCAGGACAGTCACTGTCTAATCCGTATACCGGTATTTTGTCAATCTTCTCTACACGAATAAAGAATGGAAATGATATTAATATTTTCGAAGATGGTAAAGAGAGCCGAGACTTTGTCTACATTGATGATGTAGTCAACTCTATTATTTTAGCGATACAAAGTGATAAGGCTACAGGTAAGGCCTACAACGTAGGTTCTGGTATATGCACGGATGTACTCACAGTCGCTACAACCCTTAAAGATATCTATCAGAGTGATTCCAAGATTAACGTAAGCGGTAATTACCGTGTTGGTGATATTCGTCACAACTATGCTGATTTGACTAGGGTTCAAAGAGACCTTGGGTTTGCGCCACGCATCAACTTTGAGCTGGGAATGAAGATGTTTACCAGTTGGGTTAACTTGCAGGATGTGCAAAGTGACCGTTATGAGCAATCCATAGATGAAATGAAAAAGAAAGGCTTGTATAAATAATACTATTCTCATGTTGTGCCTTGGATACCTTAAGTATCAAGGCACTTCTCTTGGTATTGGTAGATAACATGAACGATTTGGCTGGCAAAAAAGTCCTTTTTATATGTCCGCGTTTTTTTGGATATGAGCATGAAATTAAGAGTGGCTTGGCAAAATTAGGTGCTCAGGTTGACTATTATGATGAAAGGCCATTTAATTCATCCTTTGCTAAAATATTGAATAGACTTAACTTTAAAGCTGTAATTAAGAAAAGTATCAATGATTATTATTCTGATATCCTGAGAAATGCTGTAGTCACGGATTATGACTATCTCCTGGTGGTAGCTCCAGAAACGATTACTGCTGATTTTATAAAAAATCTAAAGTTAAACAATCCGAAAATAAAGACAGTTCTATATCTTTGGGATTCAATAAAAAATAAAAAAAATGCCTCTAATTTGATAGGGTATTTCGATAAAGTGGTTACCTTCGATAAAAAAGACTCATTCATTGATTCTAGGATAGAGTTTTTACCATTATTTTATATCGATGGGTATGCTAAAGATTTAAGTAGGTTAAATAATCACCATTATCAAATTGCATTTATCGGAACTGCTCATAGTGGTCGCTACAATCTAGTAACTACTATTGCTGATAGCCTAGGGACGGATAAAAAAAATAGTTATTTATTTTATTATTCTCCCAGTAGGTTAGTGTTTTTTTTAAAGAAGTTATTTACTAGTGAGCTAAAGGGAATGTCTCTTAAAGACATATCTTTTAATTCCATGACATCAAAAGAGATCATCTCTGTATTGGCTAATACAAAAGTTGTGATTGATATAGAACATCCCAATCAAAATGGATTAACGATGCGAACCATTGAAATGATAGGGATGCAAAAAAAATTAATTACAACCAACAAGAGTGTAATGGAATATGATTTCTATAATCCTAACAATATACTCGTGATTGATAGAGAAAATCCCTATATAGAAAATTCTTTTTTACATTCTGAATATCAGCCAATTAACAGCGAAATTCGTAAGAAATATGACATTTCATCATGGTTGATTAATTTGTTATCATTAAAATAAGATAGTAGCTTCTTATCGGTAGGGGGATTTATGATCTTGTTGACCGGGGCAACTGGATTTGTTGGAAGATCTGTTCTAAAGAACTTAATTAAAAGTGGGAGGTTTTCTGTTCGAACTTTTGGACGTGCATTACCATTTTTTGAGTCTGATTTAACTCAGCATGTATATGGAAATCTTGGCGCAGATGTGGACTATACAGATGCATTACTCGGCTCGGATGTTGTAATCCATTGTGCTGCGATGGCCCATGTTCATAAAAATTCTACAGATAAAAAAGCCGAGTTTAATCGAGTCAATTGTGCTGCGACTATAAAGTTAGCCAAGCAGGCCGTAGAGCAGGGTGTTAAACGGTTTATATTTATTAGTTCCATCGGAGTAAATGGGGGCCATAATCAGCAAAAACCATTTCGCTTTGATGATACACCTCAACCTTGGGATGATTATACAGCGTCTAAATGTTCGGCTGAGTTTGCATTGCGCGAACTTGCCTCCCAGACTGGGCTTGAAGTAGTTGTTATCCGTCCACCTTTAATTTATGGGGCTAAGGCTCCAGGTAACTTTGGTAAGTTAACTCATGCCGTGAGGCATGGTCGTTGGTTACCGCTTGGAGCAATTCATAATCAGCGAAGTTTTGTCGCGCTTGATAACCTGGTCGATTTGATCATTACCTGTATCAACCACCCTCATGCTACCAATCAGACCTTTTTGGTTAGTGATGATCAGGATGTATCAACCACTCAGTTACTTGAGAAGATGAGTCGTGCTGCGGGTAAATCTCCGCGTTTATTGCCAGTGCCAATGAGTTGGTTACGATTGGCAGGCAAGCTAACGGGTAAGCAGGCTGTAATTGAACGGTTGTGTGGTAATCTACAGGTCGATATCAGCCACACCAAAAAAATATTGGGTTGGCAGCCACCGATATCGCTGGAGGAAGGGATTAAACGCTGTTTTATTGAGGATAAAGAAAGATGTTGATTCGAGCGCTTGATTTTTTTGCAGCATTTTTTGGCTTGTTATTGCTTTGGCCTATTTTGTTGGTCGTCACCTTGATCGGCCTGTTTGATACCGGTTCACCCATTTTTGTACAGGAACGGGTCGGGCGTTACAAAAAGCCATTCAGACTGATTAAATTTCGTACCATGTCGGTCGATACCCAGTCGGTGGCGAGCCACTTGGCTAACACAAGTTCGATCACCAAGCTAGGGGCCTTTTTACGCAAGACTAAAATTGATGAACTTCCACAACTCATTAATGTACTTAAAGGTGAGATGAGCTTGGTTGGGCCTCGACCTAATCTATTTAATCAGGAAGAACTAATCAAAGAGCGTGATGCTTTGGGTATTTATGATGTATTGCCTGGTATTACAGGTTTAGCTCAGATTCAGAATATTGATATGTCTACACCAGCCTTGTTAGCCAAAACTGATCGTGAAATGATTGATTCATTAAATATTGAAAAGTACTTTCGCTACATACTGATGACCGCAACAGGCCGTGGCAGTGGTGATGCAATTAAAAATAAATAAATATGTATTTATACTGGGATAAATCATGTTGGATCTTTTTTTAGGTATCTCTCGTTTCTATAAGCGACTAATCAGTGTATTTGCTGACTCGATATTACTGTCAATCGCATACTGGGGTGCGTTTGGAGTTCGTCTTGACGCAGAGGCGCCATTTGACGATGTCAACTATTGGCATGTCCTGGCATTGCTTCTCCCTGTGACTGTTTTCATATTTATGAAATTGGGTCTTTATCGTGCCGTATTACGGTATGTGGGATTTAAAGTACTATGGACTGTGTCATTGGGGGTAGCTCTGTCTGCCGTCATGTTCGTCATGTTGGCTTTCTTTCTTGCCGTACCTTTGCCAAGAACAGTCTCTCTTATCTATTTCTCTTTTGCAGTGTTATTGGTTGGTGGGGTTAGGCTTTTCTTCAGAATGGCCATTCACCGTGGAAAACATACCCGTGTTCCGGTTCTAATATATGGTGCCGGAGCATCTGGACGTCAATTACAGATTGCCTTGAATCAAGGGCAAGAATTTTATCCTGTTGCATTTGTCGATGACGATAACTCCTTGGTTAAAGCTGTTATTCAAGGCGTCAGCGTCTATAGCTCTGAAAGTATAGCTAATTTGATTTCCCAGTTTGAAATTAAGAAAATATTGTTAGCAATGCCCAGTGCATCTCGAGCTCGCCGTCAAGAGGTTATCAATCATTTAGAGCACTTTCCATGCGAGGTACTCTCTATCCCTGGCATGGTGGACTTGGTCGAAGGAAAGGCTCACATTGATGAATTGAAAGAAGTCTCTATCGAAGATCTGCTAGGTCGGGATCCTGTTGATCCGATCCCTAATTTGATGAACGCCAACATATCTGGCAAGAAAGTCATGGTTACCGGAGCGGGGGGCTCTATCGGTTCGGAATTATGTCGACAAATCATTCGCTGCCGACCTGAAAAATTGGTCCTTTTTGAATTATCAGAGTATGGATTATACGCTATTGATAAAGAGCTAAGGGAGTTATGTATAGCTCAGAGTCTTGATGTTGAAATCATCCCCCTGTTGGGCTCTGTACAAAGAATGCATCGCTTACAAGCCGTGATGCGTTATTTTCAAGTTCAAACAGTTTATCATGCCGCGGCATATAAGCATGTTCCTTTGGTTGAATATAATGTTGTTGAGGGGGTTCGTAATAATGTTTTTGGTACCTTATACAGCGCTCAAGCGGCTATCTCGGCAGGAGTGGAGACATTTGTCTTAATTTCTACTGATAAAGCAGTACGACCAACTAACACCATGGGAACGACCAAGCGGTTGGCTGAGTTGGTGCTTCAAGCCCTTGCAGCTGCGCAGTCTCACACTCGCTTTTGCATGGTGCGTTTTGGCAATGTGCTAGGTTCTTCCGGATCTGTTGTGCCTTTATTCCGACAGCAAATCCGCTCTGGTGGGCCGCTTACAGTCACTCATCCTGATATCACTCGATATTTTATGACAATTCCTGAAGCTTCTCAGCTGGTGATTCAGGCTGGAGCCATGGGAGAGGGGGGCGATGTATTTGTGTTGGACATGGGGAAATCAGTCAAGATTATAGATTTAGCATACCGCATGGTACGCCTCAGTGGTTTGCGTGTTAGAAATGAACAATTTCCCGACGGTGATATCGAAATCAAGATTACGGGGTTACGACCTGGCGAGAAGCTTTATGAAGAATTGTTGATTGGTGAGCAAGTCGAAGGGACTGCGCATCCGCGTATAATGAAAGCATCTGAGCAGATGCTCACTTGGTCTGAACTTCGGGCATTTTTGGTGGATCTCGACAGCGCTTGTCATCAGTTTGATCACGAAAAAATTCGCGAACTCTTACTTGGTATTCCTGCTGGTTTTTCACCAACAGACGGTATTTGTGATCTTGTGTGGCATGCGAGAATCACAAGTCATGGGCAGTTAAACAAGCCGACATTAACTAATATAGATTTTCTTTATTCAGATTCATCACTACCTATGCAATGAATATTATGGTCTAATCGGTTATAAGTACTAATGTTGTTGTTATGCGTTTTCAAGTGGAGTTTGGTTTGGGCAACTTCATGTTGAACCTTCACCGTTAAAATTGTTTTAATGATAGTTTTTTATCATCGACTAACCACTTAGATTGTTATTTTCAATCCATAAGCGGACTTTGATCAAATTTTCATATCGGCAGGCATTAAACATAATGAATAAAATGAAAGGACTGTGTTTATCATCAGCAGCTTTGATTGGAACGGTAGTCGCTGCACCACAAATAACACCAGAGATGATGGCGAAATTTAAGCAGTTATCTCCTGCCCAGCAGCAGGCATTGGCTGTACAGTATGGTGTCGATACCTCTCAGTTGGGCGGGGGGGCAGGACAAAAAAGTAGCGTTACACCGGTTAAGACTGCGCCGGTAGCCGCTCCTCGCGAGGTTGATTATAGCCAAACTTCCCAGCGGCCTTTGGTGGCCGGTGTTGCGCAAGAGGGAACGTTACAGCCTTTTGGTTACAATGTTTTTGCTGGTGAGCCTTTAACAGATGCTCCGGTGGTCGATATGCCGGTGGCAGATGATTATGTTATGGGGCCTGGTGATGAAATTCTGGTTCAGCTTTATGGCAAGGAAAATGCGACTTATACCCTCGCAATAGGGCGGGAAGGGTTTATCGATTTCCCCTCGCTGGGGCCAATAGCTGCTTCCGGGCAAACATTCCAGCAATTGCGTAGTGAGCTTGAGAGCCGAATTAAAGAGCAGAAGATTGGGGTTGAAGCCTTTATCAGCTTCGGAGCGCTGCGTACCATGCAAGTATTTGTCATGGGCGATGCTTATCGCCCCGGTGCTTATAATGTTAATGGTATGGCGACTGTGACTCAGGCTCTGCAGGCTGCAGGTGGTATTGATACCGTTGGCTCATTGCGCAAGATTCAGGTCAAGCGTGCTGGTAATAAAGTCATTGATGTTGATCTTTACAAGATGCTGGTTTGGGGGGACACCAGTCAGGATATTCGGTTGCGCTCTGGTGATACGGTCTTTGTCCCAGCCAAGGGCAATGAGGTGAGTATTGATGGTCTTGTCAAACGCCCTGCTATTTACGAGCTGAGTGGTCCAGCTGCTCTGAGTAATGTGTTGGGATTGGCAGGTGGGATGAAAGCCTCGGCACTGAATGAGGTGTCAGTCACTCGTTATGGTGAGAGTGGTATGCGGGTTTTCAACCTGAACTTGTCAAGTCAGCATGATCGCCAGTTTGTCGTTCGCGATGGCGATAAAATTAATGTCAAGCCAAGCACCACAGAATACAGTCAGGCTGTTGTAGTGAAAGGTGCAGTAGTCCGTGATGGTGTCTTTAGTTTTGAGCCTGGTATGCGGATCAGTCGTGTGCTGCAAAGCGCTGAACGCGACCTGACTTCGGTGACAGACCTCAACTATGCCTTGGTTGTGCGTGAAATGGATGCTCAGCGAAATATTGAGGTGCTGCAATTCAATTTGGGGCGTGCATTGCAAATGCCTGGTGGGGAGGATGATATCCGCTTACAGCCGCGCGATCAGGTGTTGATTTTTAGTAATGATGCAACAGATAGATTGAAGCAAGTGGCTAATAGTCACCCTTCTTCCGAGGGGCTTAACCAGCTGACTCAGCAACGAATTCAGCAGCAAGCTGACGCCGTAGATAATAGTACTGGTGCCGATGTTAAAGTTAGTGAAATTAGTAAACAGGACAAAATGACTTTGTCGAAGGTGTCCGGTTCAACAGAGACCGAAGCAATTGTCGGTGCTTCTCGTCAAGCTTTGCTATCCCCAGTTCTGGAGCGTTTGAAAGCGCAAGCTGCCCAAGGTAAGCCGGTGCAGATTGCCGAGGTGCGTGGCGAGGTAAAATATCCGGGGATTTATCCTTTAACGCGATATAGCCGCACTCATGATTTGATCTTGGCGGCTGGCGGTTTTAATGAAAAGGCTAATATAATTGAGTTATCCCGTGTCAACGAGCGCGGCAACGACATCTCGATTGAAAATCAACGGCTGGATTTGGCTACGGCAAATCGGGTGACCGGTTCGCCATTGGTTCAATCCAAAGATAGCATGAATGTATTACCGCATCCTCAATGGCGTGAGGAGGCAACTGTTCAAGTTTTTGGCGAAGTCAAATTCCCGGGGACTTATACTGTTCGCCGTGGCGAAAGTTTGCATGATTTGATTCAGCGGGTTGGTGGTATCACGCCCTATGCAAATCCAAATGGAACTGTGTTTGCACGGGAAGCACTGCGTAAGCAAGAAGCTGAACGTCTTGAGTTATTGCGCGATGAATTGAAACAAGAAATTGCAACAATGACGTTGCGCCGGCAATCCAGCATAGCAAACTACAATAGCTCTCCTGCTGAGGCTATGACAGTTGTCAATCACCTGGAAAATACCAAGGCTATTGGACGTATGACGATTGATATGCCTGCTATTTTAAGCGGTGAAAAGAATGCCGATGTTATGCTACAAGATGGTGATAAGGTTTACGTGCCGGCCTTGCAAAATGTGGTATCAATTCAAGGGATGGTACAGTTTCCCTCTACTCACATTTATGACAGTGGGTTGAGTATTAAGGATTATCTAAGCCGCGCAGGTGGAACCAAGAAACAAGCGGATACCGATCGTATCTATGTCATAAAAGCAAATGGGAGTGTCATGTTGCCTGGTGATAGCTGGTTTGGTAGTCGGAAAGGGTTGGAGCCTGGTGACAGTATTATCGTGCCTGTGGATTCTGACTATCTGGATAATTTGAGCATAATGACTTCTGCAACCCAGGTCCTCTATCAACTGGGTGTTGCTTGGAGTGCAGTCAAGTAATGTTGACTTTTTTTGATAACTAACTGGCCAGGTGACGAAGCAGAATGCCTGGCCTCTTTAACATCCGGTTTTATATGACAAACAGAAAAGAAAAGCCTTCATTTTCACTGGCTATGCCCCCTGTGACAGATGATGAGATAGATTTACGTGAGTTGTTCATGGCTCTGCGGCGGGGAAAGTTGTGGCTATTTATGACTACCCTGCTCGGTGCTGTAATATCTATTTTTATTGCCATATCACTCCCTAATGTTTATCGAGCAGAAGCATTACTTGCTCCGTCATCTGAACAACAAGGTGGTGGGCTTGCTGCTATGGCTGCCCAGTTTGGCGGGCTGGCCAATTTAGCTGGTATCAATCTGAAGAGTGATAAGGCCGATAAAACGGCGATTACTGTTGAAATAGGTAAATCACGTCAGTTTTTAAGCCACTTTATCCGAGAACATCACTTGGAGGTGCCATTAATTGCAGCCTCAAGGGCAGACAAAGTAACTGGTGAGCTCATTATTAATGAAGACATCTATGACTTAACCCATAAAAAGTGGGTTCGCGAAGTGCCGAATGGAAAGTCTGTGGAGCCTACGGATTGGGAGCTGGTCGAGGCATTTCGCAAGCTTGCGAGTGTCAGCCAGGATAACAAGTCCGGGTTGGTGACTGTTGTGGTTGATTTCTACTCCCCACAACTTGCTAAGCAGTGGGTTGACTGGTTGGTGTCAGATCTCAACGCGACCATGAAAACGCGCGATCAGAATGATGCTATCCGTAACATTACTTACCTTAAGTCCCAGCTTGAAAAGACACCAGTAGCTGATATGCAGAAGGTTTTTTATCAACTGATTGAGGATCAGACCAAAACGCTGATGCTGGCTGAAGTCAACCAGGAGTATGTGTTCAAAACCCTGGACCCTGCGGTTGTGGCTGAAGAGAAATTAAAGCCCAAGCGCGCGCTTATCGTGGTACTTGGTACTTTACTAGGCACTTTGTTCGGTGTTGTGCTGCTGCTGGGTCGTCACGTTATGCGTCGTAAGGTGGCATAAGTGTGGCTTGTGTGGTAGCTATACAAAACGAGAGTTTGACTCAAATGTACCACGTGAGCGCTGGTCAAATTCTCAATTTGGGATTATTCTATATCTTCTTAACTCACTCATGATAAGGAATGTTTGCATGAAAAAGTCAGCTATGACTCTGGCCGCTTTGCTGGCTCTGTCAACTAATGCGTTTGCTGCTGAAGAAGTTGCAGCAGCTACTACTACCACTGGTGGCACTGCCGGTGGTGTTGCTGCTACTGGCGCAGCAATTGGCACTACCACTGCAGTTGCCATTGGTGTCGGTGTTGCTGCGTTGACCGCACTGGTTGTTTCTGAAGCCAGCAAAGACAATGCAGGTACTGGTACCAATACCAATACCAATACTGCTACCAAGTAATTGTGAATATTTATTCTTAAAAAATAAGGCTACCTTTGGTAGCCTTATTTTTTAGCGCTCTTCTTTTCAAACCGAGCTCTGTTGATATGGTTTTCAATCGTCAATTGATATTTTTAGGGTTGTTTTTATTAAGTGGATGCTCGACCACTGGGTCCAATACATTTGCAACAATACGATATGCTGCTTGGGGTAATCCAGATGTTGAACTGACTGCTGAACAAGTGAGTAAGATCCCCTACGCCAGCGCCTATCTGCAAGTAGGTGATAGCCCACAAGCATTTGTAGTATTAGCATTTGCTGATCCAGATAGCTCACTTACTTGGATGGGTGCAGACAAAAATATTTTTGTTACCAAGTATGGCCGTATTATTAAGACTGTTGGCTTGGATAATGACCTCTATAGTATTCATGAAATCGGAGCCAGTTCTGATCCTTTGCGTCTTCTCAAGTTTTCCGTAACTAATGAAGAATGCCGACAAGCCTACCAGCCTTGGTCGTATAGAAGTGAATGGACTAAAGACTATGTAAGCGGCTATCAGGTGCGTGTAAATGTTAATCCTCCTCAAGCAGACACACTTGTGATACTCGGGAAATCTTATCAAACCTTGATGTTTGAAGAATTGATTGATATTCCATCACTCAATCAACAGTGGTTAAACAAATATTGGGTTGATCAACATAATGGCGAAGTGCTAAGAACAGAACAGCAGCTGGGGCCTGATATGCCAGTTATTAAAATGACCATTTTGAAACCATATTTATCATGAAATTTAAAACTCTTTTCGCTTTGTTATTGCCTGCCATCACGGTGCATAGTGCAGAACCAGGTAGTCAAGTAAATGTAGTTTACTCCAATCATTCAGTTGCCACTGTGAAGTTATTATCAGGGGCTAGGCTTGCTGATCTTTTAGTATCCTCACAATTACCCTCTGAAACGTATTGGCGCAGTGCGCAGATAAGTCATCCTCAGTCTCACGCTAATATAATATCAGCTAAGATCAATCTCTTGAATGACCTGAAGGCGTTGCAAGTACAGTGGATGCGTGATGGTAATATGGGGGCATGGGTACAATCTTCACAGCAACTTTTAATTGAGATTGACCGCCTTAATGTTACAGGGCGATTACCCATAACAATCGATCCTGTTATCAATCGTGCTCATGAAGATAAGAATCCTCTCTTATCTGGTGATTACACACTGTTCATCTCTCCTCGTAGTCAGTTTATCTATTTTACTGGTCTAATTAATGGAGCCTCCAGACAACTTTTACGCGAAGGTGCTGGTTTAGCTGATTACTGGCAAGCATATTCGCTGTTAGCGGGGGCCGATCTGGCTCAAGCATATTTGATTCAACCAACAGGCGAGGTCTCGCTGGTGCCTGTTGCTGTCTGGAACCAATTACATCGTGAGCCGATGGCTGGAGCAACGTTATTTGTCGGTTTTGATACAGACTTGTTACCTGCCAAGTATAAGAATCTAAATCTGCGTATTGCTAATCTGCTTGCCAACCGGATGCCTGAGTGATGATACCAAGAGTAACGTTTATTGCGCTTTTCGTAAGTAGTGTTGTGCATGCTGCAAGCTCTGCTAATGACCCATATGGCCCATCGCAGAGTGATTTTGGTGGTGTGGGGTTGATGCAGATGCCGACTGCCAGAATGGCAAAAGAGGGGGAGTTCAGCGCCAACTATTTTGATAATGATCAATATCGTCGTTGGTCTATTTCTGTTCAACCCTTTGATTGGTTTGAAGCTACCCTGCGTTATACTGATGTGAGAACACAACTCTACAGTCAAAACGAAGATTTTAGTGGTGATCAAACCTATAAAGATAAAGGAATAGACTTCAAATTCAGACTGATGCGGGAGTCTAAATGGGCCCCCCAAGTTGCTCTTGGCTTCAGAGATTTGATGGGCACCGGGTTGTTTGATAGTGAATATGTCGTTGCGAGTAAGCGCTATGGGCCTTTCGATTTCACTCTTGGCATGGGGTGGGGCAATATGGCCGAAAGTGGCAATATCAATAATCCATTCTGTGAAATTAAAGATAGCTGGTGTCAGCGGAACCAAGGTGTTTCAGGAAGTGGTGGAAAGTTTGAATGGAATAGCCTCTTCCATGGGACAACTGCACTATTTGGTGGCGTTGAATATCAAACGCCATGGCATCCTCTACGATTGAAACTGGAGTATGATGGTAACGATTATAGCCGAGAGTTTGCCGCGAGCTATGATCCATTAAAACAAACATCGCCATGGAATGTTGGTGCAGTCTATAGAGTATTTGACAATATAGATACGCATCTGAGTTGGCAGCGAGGGAATACCTTGATGTGGGGGATTACCATGCGAACCAATTTCAATGAACTTAAATCAGCACATATTGATGACCCTCGCCAAAGATATCAGGTTGAAAATGTGCCAGATACGGTGGCACATGTAGACTGGAAGCAATTTTCCAGTGACTTGAATAGTAATGCAGGTTGGAAAGATACTGTTATATATCAAGATGATGCATCGGTAACGATTATTGCCGAGCAGGTTAAATACAGAAATAGAGATGAATCTACACTCCGAACCGGTTTGCTGGCGGCAAATTATTTACCCGAATCAGTACGTAAGGTCCATGTCCTCGATAGCAAGGATGATTTCAAGCTACAAGAAACGACTATCGATCTGCCATCGGTGCGAGCCGCTAATGTGACCCAGACTTTGGGGCAGGAGCATGAAGCGCAGTTCTATACTAGCGCTATCAGTAAAGACTATGAGAGTAGCAAGAAAGTATTTCAAGAGGAAAAGGATAGAATATCATACTCAATTGACTCTGACTTGAATCAATCCTTTGGGGGGCCTGAGTCTTTTTATATGTATCAGTTCGGAATAAATGGTAATGCCAGTTGGCACTTGTCTGAACAGATATCATTGGATAGCACGGTTTTTCTTAATGTTGTTAATAATTACGATAAGTTTAATTATAAAACGCCGCCTGCTGATGGTGAGGCATTACCACGAGTCAGAACATGGATCCGTGAGTATGTAGATTCATCAAATGTTTTATTAAACAACTTGCAGTTGACTAATATACAACAGTTATCTACAGACTGGTATGGCCAAGTGTATGGTGGTTATCTTGAGATGATGTATGCAGGTGTGGGAGGAGAAGCATTATATCGTCCTTATGGACAGTCATGGGCGGTTGGTATTGATACCAACTGGGTAAAACAGAGGGACTGGTATAACACCCTCAAGATGGCAGATTACGATGTGGTTACTGGGCACCTGACTGGTTACTTGCAATTGCCCTATTTTGACAACATCACGGCCAAAATTGCTGTAGGGAGATATCTGGCTGGTGATAAGGGGGCGACGTTTGATTTTTCAAAACTGTTTGACTCAGGGGTTATGCTTGGTGCTTATGCCACACTGACAGACGTATCTTCTGAAGAGTATGGTGAAGGTAGCTTCACCAAAGGCATTTATGTCACAATTCCCTTCGATCTGATGCTGATCCACCCGACAACAACTAAAGGTTCTATCGGTTGGGTTCCGCTCACTCGTGATGGTGGACAGATGTTGTCACGCAAGACCGCACTTTATAGTCTGACCTCATTGGAATGAGGTGTTTTATAGTATAATGTGGTATTTTTTTTGGAAAGTTTTTTATAATCGGTGATTGAATGATATCAAAAAATGTCTTGCCAAACGCTTTTTCTTCAGCAGAAGATGAAATAGATCTTCGCGATATTATTTCTATTTTATGGCGCGATAAATTATTGATACTGTTACTTTCTTTTATATTTTTAAGTGTTTCTTCTATTTATGCCTTTCTTGCTCGTCAAGTGTGGACAAGTCAAGCCTTGATCAGCGAACCATCAATTAAACAGGTGGATGCTTTGGCGCTGGGGGTTGCACAGATCAAAGGTAGTATGCCTCTCAAAGCTGCTGAACAGATCGATTTTTCGACCTTGGAACGTCCTGAAATATATAAAAGCTTTATTGCAGCATTTAATAGTATGAGCAATAAAAAAGCATTCCTTATAAATGAAGGTGTTTTTGCTGAAGAAGTTAAACGAGCTGAGATCAAGGATAGTCGCAGTGAGCGTGCATTAATGAATGAGCTCAGCAAAGATATAGTAGCGATACCTTTCGATAAAACTAGCCCTGATTTTACCTTGAGATTTTCTGCTGAAAGTGCTGAATTGGCGAATCAGCGCTTATTAAGGTATATGGATTTTATTCAGGCGCAGCAGATTGCAGAAAAAAATGAAGAGCTTAATAGTATTTTGAATGGTCGTATACAAGTTCTGTCTGTTCAGTATGAAAATATAAAATCTGATGCGCTTAAAACTCTCCAAGATGAAATTCTAAAGACCAAATACAGTCTACAAATTAGTCAGGCGGCAGGAGTGGATAGGCCTTTGGAACGTATTGGCTTAGAATCAATATTTAACATTGATTTAGGCAGTAAGGGCCTGGCAGAAAAACTGCGAATTCTAAATGGAATAAAAGTTCCTGAGATATTAAATCCTGAGCTGGCCAACGTTCGCCAGCAGCTAAATAGCTTGAAAGCATTAAATTTGGCGCATTCGAAGTTTTCATCATTTCATGTCATCGACTCACCAGAAGAGCCCTTTACCAGAGACAAGCCGAAACGGCCACTGATTGTTGTTTTGGGCACCTTACTTGGCGGTATGTTGGGTATAGTGATTGTTCTTGTTCGTCACGCCTTTAGTCGGCCAGAAGATTCATAATATTTGTGGTTTAGCAGAGGGGGCTGTTAGCCCTCTTTCTTTTATCTATATCTTCGTTGCCATTTCAATGTTAGGTTGGCTTAAGGAGTTGGGTTGTGACGTTAAAGCGAACCATGATGACTTTAAGTGTGCTTTATTGGCTATTGGGCATGCATTTTTTTATGCACAACCCTGGTGGTGCAGGGCTTTATCTGCCCTTTAACACATGGGGATGGGTGTTTGCCTCGTTGGCTATTGGGCTGGGATTGTGGCAGGTGACCTTACGCCAGCGTCTGGTATTTTCTTCATTACAGGCTGGGTTATGGGTAGGGGCTTTCTTACTGCTGCTCCCTATGCTTTATCTAGGATTTTCACTCAAGGATTATGCCATCCCCAGATTACTGGGGCTTTTTGCTGGTCTGCTGTTTTTGTTTGGACTCTATCAATGGCGCTTTGATAAGGCGCAGCGTGATCGCTTGCTTTATCTCATCCTGATCGCGATCGCGATGGAGGCAGTGCTGGGTCTGGTGCAGTTCTACCTCTTAACGCCAGGTAACTGGATTGGCTATGACACCAAAGCCAATCGCCCTTACGGGATCTTTCAACAGCCAAATGTGATGGCGACATTTATGGCAACTGGCCTTGCCCTTGCTATCTGGCTGGAATTACGCCGAGCGGGTGGTCGATTGCTGATGGCGTTGCGCTATGGTGTCATTCTATCTGCAGCACTGCTGCTCGTTGCTTTGCAATCTAGAGTGGGGCAGTTAGGCGGCCTGCTAGCACTGTTTTTACTGATGCCTCAGCTTTATCGACAGCGGCTTTTATGGCGTATAGTGGGCCTGGTTATTTTGGCTGTAGCGATTGGCCTGTTATCACAATATTGGCTGGCTGGAGCAAAACGCGGATTAGAGATCTATCAGTCCGGTGGTATGCGCTCTATTTACTGGCCTTATGCTGTAAAACTGATTGCACAGGCTCCCTGGAGTGGATGGGGATACGGCAGTTTTGAATCTGTTTTTCTTCATCACTACATGGCTGATAAAGCACTGAATCCGTCCATGGTGCAGATTGAGTACAATCTTGACCACCCCCACAACGAGTTTCTCTATTGGGTTGTTGAGGGCGGTATTGCGCCCATGGTCGGCATGGTGATCATGGGGGGGGTATTATTATGGCGTCTGGCGAGTGTGCGTTGGGTAAATGCCATGGGATTGCTTGCTCTGGTTACACCGATCTTGCTTCATACCCAGACGGAATACCCGCTCTACCATGCGATCGTGTTGTGGTGGCTGTTGCTGATGCTGATTTATATCATCGATACCGAAATTGAGGAGACCAACCTGGCGAGTCAGGGTTTCTCATCATGGTGGGATATGGATTGCCGCCCATGGCTGTTGCTGCGATTTATGGCGATCGCTATCCCGCTGCTGGTTGTTCCCTTTATGCTCACAGCAATTCACACCGCATGGGTAGTCACCAAGTACGAAAGAGGTGGGTATAAAGAGCCGACCTTGCTACTTGATATCATCAATCCCATGGCTTGGTTGACCCGAGTCGAGTTTGATGTGAACTCGGTTCGTCTGATGGTGGGTTTGCAGACAAACAACAAGACCGAACTGGGAGCTTATCTGGAGTGGGGGCAGGCATTCGTACGCCATACACCCCGTGCCAACATATACGCCAATATGGTGATCGCACTTAATGCATTGGGTCGTACGGAGGAAGCCAATGCGATGCGGGCAGAAGCACTTAAGCTCTATCCAACCGAGCCCCTTTTAACTGGGTCTGCTTCACAGGCAGTGATTACCGGTGTTGATCAATCAGGCAAGAATATCACCAAAAATAAATAGTGCTATTTGGCTACATAGAAAGCCAGCCCTTAAAACGGCTGGCTTTTTTATTGTTGACCTTCTGGACTTCCAGTATCCGAACAGTCTGTTTTCGGACGAATACGTCTGTCAAACGGGCTAAGAAAAGCATATTTGAAATGTCATTCGTTGTTCTCAACCAATTGATTAATATGTAATTTTATTGGTGGTGCCGAATGGGTTGATAGTCAGTTGGGATATCCCCTCATCATCGGGGGACGGGACAGGATCTAGACATGTTCATTGCTAAACAGATAGGCGTAGTCTTGTCACATGATGTTGAACGTATGGTAGAAATGTGCGCTCAGGCTTATAAGTCAGGTTGCCGAGTTAGTTTTGTTGGATGCTGAACTGGAAATTAATGAGTCTTGAAATACTGATGTTTCTTGAACACAAGATGGTAATCACCACTCTATCCAGAAGATCTGCATTCCAGCCAGTTTGTTATTGATAGTGGCAAGCATTCGATCTTGATGGTGAAATTTAAGAAAAAAAGAACGTTAATATAGAAAAACTGTATGTTCTCGCGAATCGTCCATGCTATTCTGAAACAGTTATCCCTGTAACGGACTTTTTTGTGAGGAAATAATGAACGAGTTTCTGAAAGTTCTGCTGAACATTCGCAGTTTGCGTGCGGCTATTCGTGAGCTGCCGTTTGAGCAACTGCTGGAAGCTAAAGAGAAGTTTGACCTGGTTTACCAAGAGCGCGCCGATTCTGTTGAACAGGAGCGCGCTGAACAGGAAGAGCGTCAGCGCAAGCTGAATGAATTCACCGAAATGCTGCAGCAGGCTGGTATTGATCCTCGCGAGCTGCTGGCAACTGCCACTGCTCCGGCTGCTGCGGCTGGTGCTGCCAAGAGCAAGCGTGCTCCGCGTCCGGCTAAATACAAGTACGAAGAAGATGGCCAGGAAAAAACCTGGACCGGTCAAGGCCGTATGCCGAAAGCCATTGCTGCTCAAGTAGCACTGGGTAAAGACCTGAACGATTTCCTGATCTAATTCGTCAGGTTCAGAGATTGAATAATGCCGCCTTTGAGCGGCATTATTTTTGCCGTTTTACTCGTGGTTATCCAATCTGCCCCTTCGCCCCACTGTTATCTACATCCTCGCTTGTATCCTTTTTACCGTCGTTTCACCGCACTGTTACTTTGCTCAATATCCCTCGCTGTTTGCGATTAATTTTGTCGTGCAGGATTAACTGCGTGATATCGCTATTTGTATGCGTCGTGCAGATATGCGCTTCGGATATGTCGCTCACGATTCACGGGGCGCCGCTCGGCAAGAGCCAAGCTCTCTGCTGATTGAATATCCGGTAATCCTTATCTCTGGTCAGGGAGCGTGAGGGATAGAGAGAGTCGCAAAGTATGGCCGGGATATTCTGCGTATTCCGGCGAAGTTGAACAGCCATTCCGGCCAACGTGAACACCCTGATCCTTAACGCGCTCACGTCATCTCGTTTCTAACTCGACTGTTCAGATTGGGTCAACTCACTTCTCCTCTTCCTCATCGATTCTCCCTTCAGTGACAGCCGGTGAGCGTTGTGCATCAGCCGGTCCAGGATCGCATCTGCTAGGGTGTTGTCACCCAAGCTCGCGTACCACTCTTCAGTTGGCAGCTGACTGACCACTATCGTCGAGTATTTCCCATACCGATCATCCATGATCTCCAGCAGTGCGTTGCGCTGTTCGGCATTCACCGCCTCCAGTCCCCAGTCATCCAGGATCAGCAGCTCTATCCTTGCCAGTTGGCCCAGCAGTCTGGCGTAACTGCCATCTACCTTGGCCTGGCTCAGCTCAAGCAGCAGACGTGGCAGCCGGTAGTAACGAGTGCTATGCCCTTGCTGACAGGCTTGGTAGCCCAGCACACAAGCCAGGTAGGTTTTTCCACAGCCACAGGGGCCGGTAATGAGCAGGTTCTGGCCCCGGCGCAGCCACTCTCCTTGGGCCAGGTTTGCGACCTGTGACCGCTCCAGGTTGCGTGCTGACTGGTAGTCCAGCTCCTGCACCGTGGCCTGGAGTTTGAGCCTTGCCTGCTTGACCAGCCGAGTTTGCTTACGCTGCTCCCGGCTCAGTTGTTCGTGTTCGACCAGCAGGCTTAGCCGCTCGATGAAGGGCAGCCCTTCGTAGGTACTCGCCTGTTCCAGTTGTTGTTGCACGGCATCCGCCATGCCGGTCAGTTTCAGGTTTCTCAGGCGGGTCAGGGTTTGTTGGGTCATGGGGCGTATCCTCTTTAGTGGAAGCTCTGGGGGCCGCGGATGTTCTCGTGCTCTTGCGGCAACTCTGGGTAGCTCAGCGGGCTTGCGGGCAGTTGGTCGCGGCCACTGGCCAGCACCGACTTGAGCTGCTTGAGCCGCACCAGTCCTTCCCGGTTAGCCAACTGGCAGCAAGCCTCGACCCGTGATGGCGGATACTCCCAGCTAAGACTCAGTAGCCCCAGGCAGAGCCGGTATGCCTGCTCGGCATGGGCTTTCTCTTCCAGCCGTTCGCTAACCCAGCACAAGGTGCCCGGTCCGATGTCAGCAGCCCACTGTTTAAGACGCCCAGGGGTCCAGCGTTGCTGCTTGCTGTGACGTTCCGGCATGTGCTCAGGGAGCGTGCTCATCCCCGGGATGGTTTTACGTGGATGGCTCGCGACCAGCTGTTGCTGGTGATAGACCTGAAGCAGTGTGTCGCCTGCATGGAGCTCCAGTTGCTGACCCACATACTGGTGTGGCACCGAGTAATGGTGCTGCTCATAGCTGACGTGATAGTCGATGTTGACCTTGACCGTTTTGATGGCGACATAGCGATAGGGATGCACCGGCAGTGGTCCCAGTGCCGGGCGGTCCAACTGCTCAAATGCGTCACGTCGGTTACCGGGCAGTTGCTTGAACGGACGCTCGTTGAGTTCGTTCAGCAAGGCACGGATGCACTGGTTGAGTTCGGCAAGCGAGAAGAAGGTCTGATGGCGTAGACGGGCCAGGATCCAGCGCTCGACGATCTGTGAGGTATCCTGATTTTCACAGACAGTCCCGATTGTTACGATGAGACAATCGGGGGTATTGAATGAAATCGAGAGAACACTATTCACC
>NZ_JBSTYP010000041.1:0-42846 GCF_054052405.1 Aeromonas aquatilis
TTCTCTGAGCATGGTGCAGTCCATTTATTGACCATGCAGCAATTAGATCAAACCCCGGGATCGGCGTCCAGGGGTTTGTCAGCAGTCTGAGGGCACCTTCGGGTGCCCTCTGTTTTATGCCGCATCTCGTTTAAGGAACGGTTCATGCCATTACCACAACCGGGAGACCACCTCGTTTCCCCTCGCACCGGTTACCAGCACCACGGTCTCTATCTGGGGGACCATCTGGTTATCCACTACCAGGGGGTCAGTGCCGGTATACATTCCGGTCAGATAGCTATCGCCACCCTTGCCGAGTTTAGCCAAGGGCGGGGCTATCGCATCCAGCACCATAGCACTCGAGCTTTCAACCGGGAGGAGAGTATCGACCGTGCTTACTCCCGTCTTGGAGAGGCGCACTACAGCACGCTCTTTAACAACTGCGAGCACTTCGTGCTCTGGTGTATCGAGGGCTTTCACTACAGCCAGCAAATTAACCAGCTCATTGCTACGGGGTGTATAGCACATCAGGCACTTCGCAGCGTGGCCCATCAGCCGACCCTAGCGGCCCTGCCAGGCATGGCCACCAGCACGGTACTGAACCCGTCAGCAACGACTGTGGTGACCGCTGCAGTCGGTGCGTTGCTGGGGAGCTCGTTCACCTCGCTGGCGGCGCCCTTGGCCGCCACCTACGGCCTCTACCGCGCCTGGCGCTGGTTCAGGGATTAACGGTTCTCACATTCGATACGAAAGGACACACCATGATGACCATGCCATTTCACTTGGCAGGGATGGCCCTGCCGATTTCACCCGAGCTGCCTGACTTACTGCGCAGCGTCGTGCGGGCACAACTGCTCGACCTCACCCACCTCTCGACACTGACCTTCAACTTTCGCAGCCCCGGCTACAGTGCTGAAACGGGTGGCGTCCATCCGGTAGAGCTGCGGCTTATTCGGGGATTACACGGCTGGGTCTTCGATTACATCACCGACTTCAGTTACCAGGGGCTGGGCCAGGATGCCGAGCTCTGCAAGGAGCTCGACTTCAACCTCTCTTGCGACGAGCACTATCTGCAGGGCTGGGGACCACAGCCCGGCGTGGAAGCACGCGAACTGTTCGCCCTGTGGCAGAGTAATTTCATCGCTTATGGCCAGTTGGGGTATTTCACCGTCATAGTCAGTGGGGAGTAGGAGGTGTGTGATGACTAACGAACTGTCGCTCTCCCACACCTCACGCCAGTGGCTGGGACTGGTCGCGGCCAAGGCCAAGCTGATACCAACTCGCCAAAGCGAGCGCTGGTTGCTGCACCTGACTCCGGGTAACCCAAACGCCCGCACCGTCACCTTACAAGTGCGCTGGTCTGGCGTGCTGTGGCAACTGCTCTCCCTCACCAATGCCGAGGACTGGCGCACCATGAGCCAGCCCGTGGATGAAATCTGTGTTGACCCTACGCGTCGCTGTTTCTGGCGCTGCCAAGCAGGACCGGTTTCTCTCGCCGAGCAACCCCGTGTACTAGGGAGCTTTCTGAGCAACCTGCAGCGTACCTGCGTCCATCACGGCTATCGTGTGGAGAGTGACCCTTTACCCCAAGAGGAGGCACACGATGCCCAAACAACCGATAGCCGTTGAGCTGGAAGCCATCAATCGAGAGGAGGAAACGCAGGTGGTGCGTGACAGTGGTCTGACCGTTCAGGGCTACAGCGTCTACCTACGGGCTGTGGAGGCCAGTGGGTTGGCGCTGGCCACTTGGGTAGCTGACTACGACACCATCGGCCCTGCCTATGAACTGGCCGAGCGATTAAGCCTGGCACTCGCTATCCCACTCACCGTGCAGGTCCTCGAACCACTAATGCCGGTGAAGCAGGAACCCACCGCCAGGGAAGGCGTCACCACCACGGCCAACTGAACACCCCTCACAGTGAACCAACAACCTCTTTGCCTTTAACCCCGACATGCTTCCTGCGTGCCGGGGTTTTGTTTATTTGGAGAACCCCACATGCGTTACCACAAACTCAAAGCCGGGGAATGCCCCGGTACCTATGTCGTCACCGAACCGGTGACCGAGCAAGACCTGCTGCGCATCGCCAACCAGATTGCTCGCAAGCGCTTGGCTAAAGGCACCGCCATCACCAGTACCACAGAGGCCGCTGAGCGGCTGCAAACCCTGCTGCAGGACCGGGAGCACGAAGTGTTTGGCGCACTGTTCCTTGACTCCCAACACCGCGTACTGGCTTTTGAGGAACTGTTTCGCGGCACCCTAGACAGCGCCAGCATCTACCCACGGGAAGTGGTCAAGCGGGCCTTGTTACTCAACTGTGGGGCCATCATCGCGGTGCATAATCACCCCAGCGGTGACCCTGAACCCAGCCACTCTGACCGGGTCTTTACCCAAGCCCTCAAAGAGGCCTTGGCGCTGGTCGATGTGCGATTGCTTGACCATCTGGTGGTCGGTGCCGAGGGCGTAGTCTCGCTGGCCGAGCGAGGCCTGCTATGAACATTCCCCCTGGCAAATCACACCTCACCGTCATCGATATCCTCATCGAGTTGCGTTGCTGGCTTGCAGACAACGTCCAGATGCAGGCAGCGCCCGCTATCGTGGCTCACCTGCCGAGCGGCCACCAACTCACCCAGGCCGACTGTGTCGAAGCTATTGATGCGCAGCTGCATCAGCTGCAGCTGCGCCATTAGCCAACCCAAGAAGGGACACGCACCATGCGATTACCCAATCCTTATTCCTTTGAGGAAACGCTCGGGAAGCTACGCCATCGTCTGGCTACCGCCTGCAACGAGGAGGCGCTGGCATTACTGGAAAAAGCCGTCACCAAGGCTCGTGATGACCGGCGTTATGCCAAGCAGTTTGAAGAGGCTTTGCTGCGGGGATCCACCATCGAGATCCGCGAGTGCCTCAGTTGCTTTGGCGACTACTTCGAGCGATCCCGAGACGCGCAGCCCTATTACCCGCACCACGATGCCGTCAACGGCATTGATTGTGCGCTCTGCGCCATCCTGTTCGATGCGGCTCACCCAGACGCAGAGCCCGCCAGCATCCCCAAACCCGGATCATCAGCGCCAACACCATGATCCGGATATCCCGATATCACCCAGCAAGGCCACCTCACTACAGGTGGCCTTTTGCATTTCAAGGAACCATGCCCATGTCTGCTTTCATGATTGACCGCCAGGATTACCTTGCCTTTGCCGTGCAGTTGCACCGATTTTGCAATGCCCCGATGCCACCGCACTACACCCTTGAGTTGCTGCGCACACTCTGGTGGATACCGCCAGCAGACACGACCAGTACCTGGGCGTGGCGGGTTGACCGGTTAGCACGGCTGATGATGCTCACCAATCGGCGGGCTGTCTGGCATCGCTATCAACTGGGGCGTCAGCAGGACCACCAGGAACCACGTCAGCACCGCTCGACCAAACTGGGGCAGCTCAAACCGGCTCATAGCTACCATCAGGCACCACTCACCGATGCCGAACTGGTAGCCCTCTACAAATTCACCTGCTGCGCCCTGTACCAGTCGAGCGAATGGAGCGGGAGCCCTGAACAGGCGCCCCGGATAGTGAAGGTAATACAGCAGTTGCAGCAAGCGCTGGCACAAGACGTTCTGACCCGGCTGTCCCTGTGGGAACAAGCCCCTTGGGGAGAGATGTGATGAATCTCGCCATCACACTGACAGTGACAAGCTCGCCACCGAGTTCAACCGCCCAGATAGCCCAACGTATCGCCGATGACATGGCTCACCTGCATCACCGTCTGGGAGATGGGGTCAGTGATGAGCTGGGCATCAGCATCAGTTATCTGATTGAACAGTTTGCGCTGGTGGCTGCGGCTTACCGCGCACCTGCAGAAATGGAGAAACCTCAATGATTGAATTTACCGACAGTTTTAGCCAAGCCGCCGTGGCAGAGGCCATGTGCGCCCATCCGGAACTCGCCAAGCTCATTAGTCTGCAGTTGATGCTGCCGAGCTTTGCCTATGTCCACGATGTGGAGGGGCGGCGTATTGGCGGTCCGCTGGTCGCGCCCAACCCGGTACTGCACAAGACCACGCTCTTTGTCAGTCCCCGCGATATGCGTGAGCACTTGCCGCGAGAGATTAACTTCGCCCGCTTTCGCTGTGCCTGTAATTCGGCGGGTCAACCGGTCGGCGAGTGGCAACGGGTGATTGTCGGGGCCTACGTCAACCACAACAGTAATGATGCGCCGGATTGGAGTAGCCACACGTGACAACACCCACAGCACCAGCAATGTCGCCAGAGGCCGCCATTGCGAGGCTCCGAGCCCATATCGAGGAGTTCATCGCGTTGGAGCTGACCAGCAAGCTCGATGCGCAGCTGGCCAGTCTGGTGCGCTTCGGCGTGCTGGACCTGGATAACTGGGATGGGGCAAATCTAGTCCTGCCTCGTACCGTGACCACGGCCTTGCTGGAGGTCGCTGCCGAGCGGGTGATTTGGCACAGCCACCGCCATCGCTATCAGCGAGACATCTACCGCCTCAAGCAATCGCTGTAGACAATCATCCCCCCAAAACAGCACACCACACCCCATGCAGCCCCTCACGCCGAGGGGCTGTTTGCATTTGAAGGAATCCACCATGCATGACCTGCGTGATTACAAGACCCTGACCGCTCGGCAGCTCACCATTGCTATCGGCCAGCTCAACCACAACACGGCGCCGAAGATAATGAGCCACCTGGCATTACGGGCCAGACAGCCGCAACCGCTCGGTAATGGCCGTAGCAGAGCCAAGGCCCTCAAGCTGCTGCGCCGAGTCAAGAAAGCCCACAAGGCAGGGCGTATCCCGCCTGAGCTCACCGTGACGGGCTGCCGCATCGACCGAGGGAGCCATCAGGCAGACCGCTACTACTACGACCGAACACTGCTGGCCCGGGGCTGGCAGCAGTACGACACCGAAGAAGATGCGTGGTACTTCGGTATCTGGATTAACACAGAAAGGCTGGAGACCTTTACCTACGCCGAGGGCGACACCCACCATGTGATTGCGCCAAACGTCGACGCGTTTCGCTCTGAACTGGCACGGCTCTACCAGTACCACCCACAAGCCCCGGCGTTTATCAGCATCGACCCAGAGGCTGGCGTTGTGGCCCGCCATTTTGAAGCCAAGCCGGAGGTGTGAAATGGCCAAGCACATCACTATCAAGGTGCCCGGCAAACATCCGCAAACCGGCGAGCTCACCACCTTCGAGCTCAAGGGGCAGCGCATTGATATCAACATCGGCGGGCAGGCTGTGCCTTTCCTCATTCACGGGAGGGGGATAGGAACGTCGCTCACCCACATCCCGAGTGGCTACCGCATCGCATTGCTCGGCGGCTGGCTCACCGCTCGTTACGCCATACCCGAAAATAAGCCCAGCAGAGCGGCCTGCGCCCAGATGGCCATAGACCGGCTGGTGGCTCAATACGGCTCGCTACACCTGCTGGACCGGCTCAATTGCAAACCGGTTATCAATCAGACGGCTGACAGCGCTCGTTGACGCCCCTCCGTCTCGCTCCCCCCTAAACAGCATAAAGGGCCAGCCCTCACAGGCTGGCCCTTTGCATCACTGGAACCACCGAACATGACCCGTCTTATCACTGGGCTCGAGGTGCATCGCTATGCCCCCGAGCTCAACACACTGCATCTGCGCAACCGCCAAACGTTACCCGCTCCCGGCATCACCACCATCAAAGAGGCCAAAGCCCGCCTGTTTGGTCGCTGGCAACCAGGGCATCAGGTGACCATCACCGTGAGTCACCCTGACTACATCAATCTCTCCCGGCTCTACCGAGGGCGACTGGCAAACCTGACCGAACTCCCAGAGCACCTGACCAGACTACGCCAGCGCCACAACGTGCCCGGCACCATCATCGACATTCAACTGAGGTATCGCTAATCATGACCACGACAACCACCCACACCAACAACCAACACCCCGTAGCGCCAGACCAGCCCACCCGGATTTTTGCGGAGTGGGGTTTGCCCCATACCGTGACGCCCCGTTTTGGTGCTCGTCTCATCCAGGAACATCACCGGCTACATATCTTGTCAGACCGCGCCTCGCTGGTTGGCGAATGGGCAGAGGCAGACATCGACCAACTGGAAGCGTCATTCCCAACCATCATCAAAGAACTCGAGAGCAAGCTCCTGACTGGTGAGTTGGATGCCCAACGGCAACAATGGGTCATATTCGACTACAAAGAATTCATCTGTGAAGCTGATAGTCTGGCCAGCCATGGTTATATTTATATAGCTATTTATCTCAGCCTAAATCACTAATAGCTTTGAGCGTTATGTTGATGAAAGGTCACAACATGTTGTGACCTTTCATCAACCCCTAAAAATTCAAGCCTAATTAAAATACATCTGCAAGCATGGCCACAATGCACTTCGCATAGTTTTTAAATTACTATACTCAGACATATAATTTGAGCATTGATGATGCCTTATGATTACAAGTTCCAGCGTAAAGAGAATGTCGTCACGGCAACATGCTTGCTACCCAATGCAAAATCGAGCTTTGGCGCATATCCAACTTCCAACGCCACTGACTTGTAGCCCAGCGTCACCATCGGCAAGGCAGCAAAACCATCCAGACCGGAACCATTAAGATAACCGGCCTGAAACCCCAGTCCAGCAAAAGCATGCTCGGTAAAGTACCACTCCTTGCGATAGGAGAGCGCACCATAGAGAGCCGTCTCACTGAAAGAGTCCTTATATGCCCCTCCGCGCACCGCCAGCTTGCCTGTGTCATTATCGCCCCAAAAGGCCCAGGCCAACCCTAATCCAGGATTGAAATTATTAAAATCACAAGTCTTGCTTTTTTTTCCCTTTCCTTTGGTGCAATCACTATGAATTGCTGCGCCATGGATTAAAATTGAAAAATCATCTGCGGCAATCGAAACGACAGGCAAGCACAATAGCGGAATGGCCAACATATATGGCTTAGTTTTCATATCAGCATCCTTGACGGTTATTTATTTTTACAAAAGAGAATGAAATACGCGGGTTGAAAATATCGAAGTCCCTATGGGGGAATGGCTCTCGTGATCAATTTCCCTGCTTATTCATGCCCCACGTGAACGAGTTGGATCTCTGTGCAACGCAGGTTCATGACTGGCCGCCGTTTCGGCAAGCCGCATCCTTGCCATCACCGCCTTGGCTCCCATATCAAAATGGCGATAGAAGCTGGCATTAAGCTGGGTCAAATGCAGCAGGGAATTTCTGGCTCGCTGAAAGGTCATTTCACAGACCCGGCTCTGGCGTTGCCAGAAAAAGGAAAGTGGGCCACTGGTAGTCAACCCGGTGATGTCATAGAGCGCGCGACCCAAACAGATGGTGGGTACCTGATGCAGCAGGGCTGACAGCCCAACCGTGCTATTGATGGTGACCACCCCCTTGAGCAGCGGATAAAGGGCTGGGAGCGGCAATTCGTAACCATAAAAGACCCGCCCCGCCAAACCATTCTCGGCGATGAGTCGATCGATACAGTCACGGTAGCTGATATACCCCCGATCCATGGGGTGATGTTTGAACAGCAGCAAATCATCCGGATTGGCGTGACGGGCGAACGAGCCGATCACCTCGGTGATCATCTCCTCTACGCCACCAAACTCGGAGTGCTCTTTAATTTGGAAATCTTCACTCACCTGCAGCGGCACCAAAAAGATCTGCCCGGCATGTCCCTTGAGATGATTGAGTAGCGCCCGATCGCGATGCCGATGGCCATATTTGACCAACGCACTTCTCAGCCAGCCCCTCGCCTCCTGCCAGAGCGTCCAGGGACGGTGATCGACAAAATGGGGATAACGTGACCGTTTGATCGCTTTGCAGATGTGATAGCGGCTGGCATACCAGGCTCTGGCCGCAAAAGTCTTGCCCACCTTGAAAGGCCCAATAAACTCGGCAGGCCAGTACATTCGTGGCAGTCTGGCTCGATCTTCATACCAGGGGCTGAACGCATTGACGCCGCCCGGCTCCAGAGTCACAAAGTCGGGGCGCAGATAGCCCTCCTCCAGCGCCCAAAATGACAATCCTTTGAGTTCACATATCTGGCTCGCCACCCGGTGGTAATAACGGCAATCGCCATAGCAGAGCACACCATCAATGGCATGCTCCTTGAGCAGCATCTGGAAAAACATATACCAGCCAGCAGGCTCTCCCCGATAGGCGAGATTCTCACCCGCACAGGGCCAGCACTCGTCACCACCGTTGAAATTGACCTTCACCACCTGATGGCCAGCCCGAACCAGATGCTGGCTCAAGGTTTGATAAAAGGAACCAAGCGGCCCCTGCAGCAACAACACGTTCATACGACGAGGGTCCATCAGGAGAGCAGAGAGCGAGTGGGTTTGAGGGTATCAACTAGAAAACGGAGCTTGAGTTGCCAGCGTCTCCAGCGACTTGCGCTGGTCATGGCGAGCGGCTTGTGGGCCGCCAGTTGGCGGATCAACTGTTCCGGGCTGCACCACAGGCCGGATTGCCAATCGATATAGCGGGGATAAGCGGCAAGGGTCAGACAGACCAGTGCCGCCAGCGGTAAGGGGCGCTCGCGTCTAACTGGTGGATGGATGTCACGGGTCAAGCCCCAACCGCTGTAAAAGGGTTGTCCCCAGGTAGTGACCTTGACCCCCTGCACCAGCGCCTCGAAGCCACTGAGGGAGGTCATGGTGTGCAACTCGTCGATATGGGGATAGAGCGAGGCGAGATCGCTCTGGAGCACCTGACTGTCGACACATTCAGCCAAACAGCGCGCTGAAATGGCCCCTTCCCGGTTGCCGCAGACCACATCGGGATGAGGCTTGAACAGAATATGCGCCTGCGGTTTGGCGGCTCGCACCGCCCAAAGCAGTTGCTCATTGCTGCGGATCTCCGGACTGCCGCAGAGGATAGAGGCATCGCCATCCACTTGACCCACGACCAGCACCAGCTCGCGACCATCTTGCGGCGGCAGGAATGGCTCCGCTTCACCCACGTTGTATTTGCTGACCCGGGATTCACGCAGCAGCGCCAGCAGCCTGTTGCCCCGAGCCAACAGAGCCTCGTCGATCGGTTCGTAGTTAAGCAGTTGCTCGAGCGCACTGGGGCGGCGACTGTCGAAGTAGATCCCGACCGGATCGATAGAGAGTGACGATGGCCGACAGAGATTGGAACCAAGGCCACTCGAGCGGATAAAACCATCTTCGACCCGGATCGCCGAGACCAGTTCAGGGTAACGGCTGCCCCATACCAGCACCTGCTCATCGCCGGTCAACCGCTTGGGGGGGCGCCTGACAAACCGCAGCTCATCGGCCAGATGGGCACAAAAGGTGCGCATAAAGGCGCGCTTCCAGAGCGAAAAGCCCACCAGATAAAGTCGCCGCCAACGCGCTGGCGCCATCTGCTGGCGGGCCAGCAGCTCGACGACATCCTCGACTTCGCAACGCTCTCCCAGCACAGGATCACAATAACGGGGATAACGAATAAGCGCCGCCGCTACCAGTTGTGGCAGAGAAACCGCCTCATCGGCCCTTGCCAGAACACGCCGCAAGCAGAGCTTGCTGTCATGGGTCAATCCCCAACCGGCGTAGAAAGGCATGCCAAAGCAGTGGACCGGCTTGCCAAGCAGCAACGCCTCGAACCCCAGTTGGGAAGAGACGGTATAGACCGAATCCACCATTTTGAGCAGGAGATGGGGATGACAGGGCTCGCTCACTATCTCCAGACCAGCAAGCTCAGGGTGCTTTTGCGCCAATCGCGCCAGCACGCCGCTCTTTTTGCCAATACGCGTATCAGGATGGGTGCGCAGCAGCAGACGGGCATCGGGATGATTGCGCCGAGCGGCGGCCACCATCGCCAAGAAATCGGCATTACAAGCCAACGCTCCCGGGATGGAGAGATCCCCCGCCACCTGATCGACCAGCAATACCCTTGGCCTACTATCTTGCAGCAACCCCTCGGCCAAAGAGACAAGCAACCCCTGCTCTTCACCATACGGCGCCTGGGTAGCAAGCTCATCGGGCCGCGTGGCATAGCAGTTGTATTTGGTAATGCCAAGGCGCACCAGATCATCAGTCAAGCGCTCGGCACGGGCCAGCATCTCGGGCTCGCAAGGGGTGGCGATCAGCTGTTCAAGCTGGCTGGGCTGGCGAGCATCGTAGTAAATGCCCACCGGATCGGCGATAAGCGATAGCACCTTACCCCCCTTGGCGGGATGGCCGATATAACCGATAAAGCCGTCCTCCAGCTGCCAGTAGGGCAACCCCAGTTCCTGCGCCTTCTGTTTAATCTGACCGGTATTGGCCTTCTGGCCCCAGCCGACCAGCACATCACCCGCTTGTGGCAAGCACTCGGAAGAGGGCTCAAGTCGGGCCAATGGCTGGCCGAGACAGGCAGAGATCTGCCGCCTGCGCGCCAGAATGCCGCTGGATTGTGTCCATAGAGTCATGAAAAATCTCGGATTTCAGTAAGCGGGATAAAAGGAGGATGGTTTAAAAATATCTGTTAAATCGACTACCAAGGGGATTGCCAATCCGGATCACTTCAACTGCACATTTCCCATCGGGATCCTGTCGAACTCGTCGCGCGAGAGATAACGGATCCCTTGTACGCTCGACAAGGGCGCCAGCAACTGTGGACAACGGGTCAGCGACCAGACGGACACATCCCGATCGGTAAAAGCCACACCGCCCAACGCATAGTAGCGACCAAGACAGCCCTCATCCCAATCCGCACCCACCACCTCGGGTGTACTCGGCACCAGAGAGCACCCACGGATCACCGCCACCACCATGCCTTCATAGACACCGACAACGGTATCAATATCAGGCACCCGAGCTGCGGCCACTCGCCACGAAGAGCGGGCACAGCTTTCTGGATGACGACCAGCGGAATAGGTCGCTTTCAAATTCACAACAAGAACAGGTTTCATGGGGTATCCGAACAAAAAAAGATAATTTTTATTATATTGAAAAATAACATTTCAAATTTCTAATTTTATGAAAAAAACAACAACAACAATATTAATCATGCGAACAACTCACTATCCATTAACACCCTTGCAATCTTATCTTTTTTTGATGTTCTGAATCCCCCGCAAAGTTCAGGCCAATTAATACCAATGACGACATCATTCCATGCAATGCCTCTATCACTTACTGGCGCATAGTAATTAGTTGTTTTATATAGAAGATCTGCCGTTTCTGTCAGTGTTACAAATCCATGCGCAAACCCTTCAGGGATCCACAACTGTAGTTTGTTTTCGCCTGAAAGATGTACCCCAACCCACTGCCCAAAGGTCGGTGAACTCTTGCGAATATCTACCACCACATCGAATACTTTACCCGCCACACAACGTACCAGCTTGCCTTGGGCATGGGGTGGTAACTGATAGTGCAAGCCGCGCAATACCCCTTTCGACGACTTTGAGTGATTATCCTGAACAAAGGTAACCGGATATCCTACTGCCTCTTCAAACAGCTTGTGGTTGAAACTCTCAAAGAAAAAACCACGCTCGTCACCAAATACTTTTGGCTCGAAAATAAGCACATCAGGAATAGCTGTCTTGATTACATTCATCTATCTATCCACATTTAATTCAATCTTTATGGGGGGAGCATATTCCCTATCCCCCATATCACATCAGGCTTTGGCAACCATTCTTAACAAATATTGGCCATACGCATTCTTTACCAACGGAGTTGCAAGCTCACGGACCTGTTCGGCACCAATGAACTTCTGGCGATAGGCAATCTCTTCCGGGCAGGCCACTTTCAACCCCTGACGGGTCTCGATGGTCTGAATAAAGTTGCTCGCTTCAATCATGCTCTCGTGGGTGCCGGTATCAAGCCAGGCATAGCCACGGCCCATCATCGCCACCGACAGATTGCCTTGCTCCAGATAGATACGGTTCACATCGGTGATTTCCAGCTCACCACGCGGCGATGGCTTCAGACTCTTGGCGATCTCCACCACGCTGTTGTCGTAGAAATAGAGACCGGTGACCGCATAATTGCTCTTGGGCACCTTAGGTTTCTCTTCCAGAGAGATGGCGGTTCCCTGTTTATCAAATTCCACGACGCCATAACGCTCAGGGTCGTGCACGTGGTAGGCAAACACGGTAGCACCGCTCTCTTTGGCCGCAGCAGACTCCAGCTGTTTCTGCAGGTCGTGGCCGTAGAAGATGTTGTCACCCAGCACCAGCGCACACGAGTCTGAACCGATGAACTCTTCACCCAGAATAAAGGCTTGTGCCAACCCGTCCGGGCTTGGCTGGACCTTGTATTGCAGGTTCAGACCCCACTGGCTGCCATCACCCAACAATTGCTCAAAGCGGGGGGTATCTTGCGGCGTGCTGATGATCAAAATATCGCGAATACCGGCCAGCATCAGGGTGCTGAGCGGATAGTAGATCATCGGCTTGTCATAGATGGGCAGCAGCTGCTTGCTCACCGCCATGGTGACCGGATAGAGACGGGTGCCTGAGCCACCGGCCAGAATAATGCCTTTACGTTTGGTCATAAAACATGTTTCTTATTTTTTTAATTGCAAAAGAAAAGGGTGGCTTCAATACATCCCTGGCCAGTGATTTACTTGCCGAGGATCTCGGTCAACATCCGCTCCACCCCGACCGTCCAGTCAGGCAGCATCAGATCGAAGGTGCGCTGGAACTTGCAGGTATCAAGGCGGGAGTTATGGGGGCGTTTGGCCAGAGTCGGGAAGGCGCTGGTCGGCACCGCATTGAGTTGCGTAACCGCCAGTTCAACCCCGGCCTCTCTGGCTTTGGCAAACACCAACTGGGCGTAGTCAAACCAGGTGGTGGTACCGGAGGCTATCAGATGGTACAGCCCAGCAACCTCGGGTTTGCTCTGCGCCACGCGGATCGCATGAGCGGTGCAATCGGCCAGCAACACGGCACCGGTCGGGGCGCCAAACTGGTCATTGATGACTGACATCTCGCTACGCTCTTTGCCAAAACGCAGCATGGTCTTGGCAAAGTTGGCGCCACGGGCGGCGTAGACCCAGCTGGTACGGAAGATCAGGTGACGAGCACAGAGAGCGGCGCCCTGTTCCCCGGCCAGCTTGGTTTCGCCGTAGACGTTGAGCGGCGCGGTCGCATCGGTTTCTACCCAGGGGCGCTCACCGCTGCCATCAAACACATAGTCGGTGGAGTAATGCACCAACCAGGCACCCAATGCTTCCGCTTCTTTGGCAATCGCCGCCACACAGGTCGCGTTGAGCAGCTTGGCAAACTCCCGCTCGCTCTCCGCCTTGTCGACTGCGGTATGAGCCGCGGCGTTAACAATCACGTCCGGCTTGACCAGACGTACCGTTTCGGCCACGCCCGCCGGGTTGCTGAAATCGCCGCAATAGTCGGTCGAGTCATAATCAACGGCGGTGATCCGCCCCAGCGGCGCCAGTGCTCGCTGCAACTCCCAGCCTACCTGACCATTTTTTCCAAACAGCAGAATACGCATTAACCTCCCTTCCCGTCACTCAACTCGACTCGACTCAATCTAAGAATGGTAAACATCACTCTTAATTAAGGATATTTAACAAGATGATTAATCATCTTCTGTGAGTTTTTATGAATTAACTTTCTATCTGAATTCAAAGCATACTCAAACGCATCAAGCCAAGATGAAATCTTATTGTCAGCAACTATCCCAGCAGTCATGTCAACTATTTCGCGTGACTTAGGGAAAATTGATGAATAAATGCCTATGGCACCCTGCCTTTGTATATCAAGCAATTTACAGTGAGAGCGTGCTGAGTTAAATGGCGAAGCAAATAAAGGTGCGAAACCAATATCCATGGAGCGGTTTGAAATATGAGCCTGATAGTTTCCCCAACTCATGGGATGCAATACTGTGACTCTGGGAATATGCTTCACTTTTTTATATATGGCATGATCACCCATTAATTCAAATGACACATTTTTATATTTCTTTTGAATATTATCTATAAGTTTTACAATAAATTTCCATTCCAATGTATGACTAGCGCTGCCATGGTAAAAACATTTGACAATTGCTGGTTTCATCCTGGATATCTGTAGTGGTGGTAAAATACAGCTATTGGGTAACTGGTAGCGTTGAGCCAGATAAGGTGTAGACACCCAAATATCACTACAAATTTGGCTTAACGTATTATGGGCCTGATTAAACCATGATGATAGCCGTCTACGATATGCTTTTGGCAGCGTGTGGTCATCTACCACAGATGGGATATCATCATCTATAAACCAGATGACTTGCCTTTTATGACAGGAGGTTTTCAGCTTTATCAGCAAGTTAATCGGAACATCACGAACAAGCACTACTCTATCATATTTACCTAACCAAAAAGGATGAGCGTCATCATCAAGTTCATGAATATCTACTTCATAAAAATCAACCTGATTTTCGTAACGACTACGAAAATAAAAGTCCACGGTGGGGGTATCCAGCCTTCCTACCAACCACGTTTTCGTTGGCATCATTGTTGAGTTGGCAAGATTTATATTTGGCATAGTTCTTTTTACACCAACCAACTTTGACCATATCAGCTTCAGCATATATATAAATCGTTCGTTTAATTTAACCATTCTTGCAGTGCAACTCGTGCAATATCGGTAGGCATTACCCCTAACACGCAGCAGGCAAACTTATGGGCAACCTCTACTTCACTTAATTGATCAGTTTTTAGCACGACACCTGCTTTGTTATAAACATCAGAACGACTCTTAGAAAACTGGGTAGATAGGTATTGTTCATAAGAGATATCAAGCTGCCGAGCTTTGCGAAACCTGTCATAAGAACAGTCTGGACTAGCTATTATCGAGACCGATGGATGAGATGCAACCCAAGCTGAAGAGCTGGAGGCATCCAAAAACCCAGTGCCAACGTCGATGATTGTGGGGCTGGCTTTATTATTGGCAATATGTTGATTAACAGCGTCAATACCAAAACTTAATAAACGCTCTCTATCATATTCCAGTACTGAGATGAGTGCATTCAGATCATCTTTGTGGCCAATTAAACCCATTTCTCTTGCCAAGCGATGAGTAATATTATCCATGGTTAAGGCATTAATAGATTTCACTTTCTTGGTGAAATGTTTCAGCACTGTTGTTTTACCAATGCCTGAGGGCCCAAGAAGAAGTATTATTGTATCTGCCATATAAGACTCACACACCTGTACGACATGAAAAATCTTCATGAGTTAAAGTCAAATTAGGATTGTAGTATGGGTCTCGTAATAGCTTGAGCCCCCATCGTTGTTGCATCAAGCTGATTTCCTGATTGAACCTAGCCTGTTTTTGTGGAGTATTTTCGAATCCTCGACTTACGGACTCGTGATGAATCATCTCAGCAAAAGGAGTCCAGATATTTCGATATCCCGCCTCTCTTACTTTAAGGCAAAAATCTACATCATTGAATGCGACTTTAAGATCAGGGTCCAGACCTCCAACTTCAAGATAAACCGATTTACGCACCAAAAGAGCCGCAGCGGTTACTGCAGAATAGTTCTGTACCAAACTTAAACGTGAATGGTACCCATTATGATGCCTGCTAAAATATTTATGACTATGGCCTGCAATGCCTCCAATTCCCAATATCACGCCCCCATGCTGTATACGGCCATCAGGGTAGTAGAGTTTGGCCCCCACGCAGCCGATATCAGGCCTACTCACCTGCCTGACCATTTCATCCAGCCAGCCATCATTAAGAATTTCAATGTCATTGTTAATCAGACCAATAATGCTGCCTTTTGCATGTGCCACGCCGACATTATTAATAGCAGAGAAGTTAAAGTCATCATCAAAGTCAATGACTCTGGCCATATTATTTTCAACTAACTCTTTAAAATAACTCAATGTCTTGGGGCAACGGCTCTGATTATTTATAATTAGCACTTCAAAATGACGATACTCGGTCAATCGATAAATACTATCAATGCATTTTTTTAGTAAGTCATAACCATCTCGAGTCGGGATAATCAAGCTCACCAATGGCCCAGGTTCAGGCATTGGCCATCGAACCCGAAAGCAGTTATTTAAAGCATGTTTAGTGACGTTAACACCGATGCCAGTTGGTTTAAAAAAATCCTGTAATGCTTTAAGTCCGGCATTATGAGTGTATTGCTTTTCATTGCCGCTCAGCGCAGTTGACCCCGGTATTGCTCGCCAATGATACAATATATGAGGTACATGAATTATTTGCCGATTTCCTAAATGAGAAATAACCCGTAAAAAGAGATCGTAATCCTGACTGCCCTCTACATCTTCGCGAAAGCCACCAACGATATTAACTATATCCCTCCTGATTACGCAAAAATGGGTAATGTAATTATGAGAGTAAAAAAGGTCACGATTCCAGCCTGACTTAAAATGTGGTTCACTACGATTACCCCATTCATCAACTTTATCTTCATCAGAATAAAGTAACCCCACTGATGGGTTCTGACTAATTCCTTGAACCATCATCAACAGCGCATGAGGTGCGAGCAGATCATCATGGTCAAGTAGTGCGATATATTCACCATAAGCCAATGCCAAAGCACTATTACTTGCAGCGGATATATGACCATTATGCTCACGAAGCACAAATCTAATACGGGCATCTTGTTTTGCATATCTGGCCAGTAATATTGCAACAGCGGGGTCACTCGAGGCATCGTCGGCAATACACAACTCCCAATGTGAATAATGCTGCGCAATAACAGAATCGATACACGCTTTAAGTAATTCTGATGGTGTGTTATAGGTCGCCATTACCAATGAAATAATTGGCTTGCTCGTCAGTGAATTATAAACCTCAGCAAGTGCTGTTGGATTAAGTGATTTATGCTCGTAATGCTCAAGCCACTGATTATAAGTAAGCATGGTATGGTTGCGGTCAAAACACAGGTTATAATTTTTTAGCAGCTCACTATTATCAAGGAAAATAAAATTTTCTCTTTCCCGGCGACTTTGCAATTTTTTAAGCATGAGTACTCTTGCTCTGTCGCCGGTCAGTTTTGTCAATGTCAATGCACTGACATTGAAGTTCATATTAGGGTTGTGAACGGTCAGTCTTATGCTAGTGGGTTTATTCTGGAAACAACAAACACGTTTATTAAGCTTGTTGCTTTTGATTGTTAAAAGTGTGGCGTTTTCTCTCAGAAAACCGTTGCCATAATCCACTTGCAGTTCAAGATGCAATAGCCCCTGGTTTGCTGCCAACTCTATATTTAACATATACCAACCACTTGGGTTGGCGATGGGATGAAAGAGCGTGAAGTCACTACCACTTATTCCAGTCTTCCACTGATATCCGATTTCAGGCGTTACAACTCTATCTGGGAACAACCTGAACTTTACGGTTGGAATAAACCAAGCCAGTAATTTTATGATAACTTTCATTAATTGCCTGCTTTATCTGGGATCGAGAAACCAGCACATATTATTCAGTAGATACTGACTGCTGATTTTTTTAGGCCGGATCTTGAATACGGCCATGCGATTCCCAATGATCTCTACTGGCTTAAAGAGTGCCTCAACACAATGGTAATGATCGCGCTCAACATAATCGTCAAACAACACTGTGGTGGTTTTACTGATATTGACGCATGCAGATAAAAAGCTGGCAACCCGAAACCGACCATCAATCAAGATCAGGTCAGGTGTGAGTTGATGCTCCTTACAGTAGCGCCACGCTTTTTGTGAGTAATCTGGCCAACTGTTAAACTGGCTGTCATCTTTAGGATATCCCCATGCTTTGGTCTCGCCAATATCTGACCAGATGGGAATGATGTCGCCGGGAAGTTGTTGCTCTTTATAAGCCCCCATTAATTCCACCAACCAACGGGGGTCTGTCTCGGTGGTGATCACCTTCTTGCCTGCCTTAGCGGCTAACAGGGTTGAGCCACCTGAACCATATTCCAAAATTATCTCATGCTTGGTATAAACCCGTGCAATATACTCGCTACATTGTGGACTAAAAGTCAGTTCAAATGCTTTAAACACTGGTTACCCTTAACTTTATTCCCTTCAATACCCAACCCGAAATGCTATGCATGGTTGCGCACACCTCAATCAGATCCAAACAGATCACGGGTAAAGATTTTATCCGCAACATCAGCCAGTCTATCGGTATTACGGTTACACAGGATCACATCACTGATGCGCTTGAACTCTGCAAGGTCGGTGATGACTCGTGAATTAAAAAACCGTTCATCCTTACATGTCGGCTCATAGACGACCACCTCAAACCCTTTGGCCTTTATGCGCTTCATGATGCCCTGGATCGCTGAGGCGCGGAAATTATCGGACCCGGCCTTCATCACCAAGCGATAGATACCGACAACCTTTGGCTCGCGTGCAATGATACTGTCAGCAATAAAGTCTTTGCGAGTAGTATTCGCCATCACGATGGCTTCGATCAGGTTATTGGGTACATCCTGATAATTCGCCAATAGCTGCTTGGTATCTTTTGGCAGGCAATAACCACCATAGCCAAAAGAGGGATTGTTATAGTGTGCGCCGATCCGCGGATCGAGACCAATCCCATCAATGATTTGACGACTATCCAATGCATGTGTTTGAGCATAGGTATCGAGCTCATTAAAATAGGCCACGCGCATGGCAAGATAGGTATTTGCAAACAGCTTGATGGCTTCAGCCTCCGTGCTATCCGTCAATAACACCGGGATATCCTCTTTGAGTGCACCTTCCATCAATAAATTGGCAAATTGCTGCGCCCGTTCGCTCTGCTCCCCTACCACAATGCGAGAAGGATACAAGTTGTCATAAAGTGCTTTGCCTTCACGCAAAAATTCTGGTGAGAAAATAATGTTGTCGCAAGCAAACTTGGCTTTAATATTTTTTGTATATCCCACTGGCACAGTAGACTTAATCACCATTACCGCATCAGGATTTACCGCCAACACATTATCAATGACCGCCTCGACAGATCGGGTATTGAAATAATTGGTCTCGGGGTCATAGTCAGTAGGTGTTGCGATGATCACAAAATCGGCATCTTTGTAGGCCGAGTGATAATCAAGGGTTGCCTGCAGTCGCAGATTTTTATCTTGCAGAAACCGTTCTATTTCAGCATCCTGAATGGGTGAGCGACGATCATTAATCATTGCTACTTTTTCAGGAATAATATCTACCGCGATCACATCATGATGTTGGGACAATAATACAGCATTCGACAGGCCAACATAGCCAGTACCGGCAATGGCAATTTTCATAAAAAACTCTCGATAGTAGTAAAAATAAAGATATGAAAAATTGAAATCAATCAATTTGACACATGCTTTCTAGATGTGAATTGCAGATAAAAATATTCAATAGCAGTTATTTTGGATAACCAGCTTGGTTATTGCTGACATGCCTATGGTGCAGGGATTAAACCGGCATAGGCCTTCGCTAATTCTGATTGGAAGCGAGTGTCATTAAAGATGGCCTGGGCAAATTGCCGGGCATGAGTACCCAATTCGTGAACCCGCTCTGGCTCGCGACACAACAGGGCTAGCCGTTGCACTACCCCATCAATATCCCCCAGGTGCACTAAAAACCCGCTGACCCCATTTTGTACCAGCTCTGGCAATGCCCCCCAGCGGTAAGCAATCACCGCTTTACCTGCCAACATCGCCTCCGCAACCGTACGACCGAAGGACTCCTGAAACTGCGACAGGTTGAGCAGAATATCCAGCTGCGCCAGCGCTGCATCAGGGGAGCAAGCATACCCGGCCAGAGTGATATTCTCGGGGAGTGTATCGGCAATCGCGTCCGTGTGTTCATTGGTGGGGCCAATCAGGACAAACTGCAACGGTAAACCCATGGTATGGGCAGCTCTGGCAACCTGAATAAAATCCATCAACCCCTTTTTGGGCAAATTGCTACTCACCATCCCCACGCGCAATCTCTCTGCCATCAGCAGGCTGCTTGATAGTGGTTGCCCAGACTGCGACTCCCCTGTCGGGGTCACCGTATTGGTCACGATACTGAGCTTGCTTTGCCATTGGGGCTGCGTTGCCAACAGGCAGCGAGCGGTATATGCCGAGTTGGCGATCAAGCGATCAGCCAAATACAAAGGCTTATTCACAGCGTCAGAGGGCTCGCCCATCGCCTTGGCAAGTGCGCTATCCCACCCGAGCAGCTCACGCACATGCAGCACCGTTTTTACCCCCAGCTCCCGTGCCGCCAGCAGCGGCACCCGATTAACCAGGGTATTGACATGCACCAGCGCGATATTGAAATGGGTCATCAATCGTCGGTAGGCATCCAACGCGATGGGCCACACCTCTTCATCTTGTCGCCAGGGGCTCGGCATCAGCAGGATATCGCTGCACCAGGGTTTGAGCGCGTCAAGGTATGCCATGTTGCGCTCAGGCAGGGTGATGATCAGTCTGTAACCCAGCGCATGGATGGCGCGGGCTACATCAAGCAGACTGCGCTCAGCGCCAAACTGCATCTCTGACGCCGCATGACCACACAAGAGCACCGCTGCGTCGCCCTCTCTGGCAAGGTGCTTGCCGCGGATATGGGGCCAGACATGCTCGCCCAATTCCAGCACGCTCCGGTCAATCAGCTCGGGCACCGGAAAAGGGCGCGCTGTCGGCGCAAAAGGCATGTACCACTCATTGGTCTTGGCACACTCCTTATGCCACTCATGGGCCGCATCCATATACTCTTTGCGCACCCCGCCAAACTGGGTCCGCCAATGGGTTTCCGGCTGCATGGTCAGGCTTCCCTCATGGCGGCGCCCCAGTGCCAGCGGCACCCCTGGCAGCACTTCCACTATGCTCTCTGGCCCATAGGCTGCGAGTATCCGGTAGTAATACTCGGTATCGGCATTGACCGACACCCTGTCCCAATAGCCCAGCCGCTCAAATACCTCGCGGCGGATCATCAGGGACGAAATATTACGGTGTACGACCGTGCCATCTGGCCGCGTTTCAAACTGCATATCTGTGGTGCAGCGCGCCCAGTGGGAGACGCTGGCCACCGCCTTGGGATTATCCAGCAGCGCCTTAACCTGCATCTCCAGCTTTTGCGGATGGGACCAATCATCGGCATCATGCACGGTAATAAAGTCACCGCAGGCGTGTTTAAGGCCATGATTACGGGCGCCGTAGGCGCCTTGGTTAATTAGCAACACTAAATTAGTTATTGGCAGAAAAATATTGGAACAGCCATCTTGCACAATCAGAATTTCAGTTGACGTTAATGTCTGTGACTGAATCGATTTAATTGCCGTGCTTAAATATTGCCGCTGTTTACCAACAGAAACAATGACCGTGACTGAATGAGTTATGTCTGCCTTGTACCTCTTGCAAGCCTTGCTAGCTATAGAATCTAAAGAGGAATACTCACCAAACCCCCCATCTTTTGATGAATGCATCAACACCATTTTAAATATATTTCCCAGCAATTAAGAGCGAAGAATTTTGAACGAAAATAATAAGCCTCGAACGATCAACTAAAATCGAGGCGTGAAAAACACAGCCTGCGTATTTGCAAGTAATGCTTACAATACGGCAGCTGATTGAGTGTTGGTGCATTCAAACAAGATGGCTCCCCTGTGTTTTCGCTAAATTTAAACAATGGAGAGGGGTATGTCATAAATTAATGAAAAGGAAGTTTTTAATTGAACTGAAAGTTGCATTCTATAAATTTCACTCTTCCGGATGGTCGATAATAAACTTGCCATTTGACTCAACCACTTTATACCTCTCAATCAGGTGTGAATAATTATCTAGTATTTTTGGGTGTGGCCCCCATCTTTCGAAATCAAAATCCCCGAGTTCAAACTCTCTTTTTTTGAGATAATTAATAGCCGAGTTAATTACCTTGGATTCATCATCAATAACTTCGCCAGATTTTTTGTAATGCAACCATTGCCAATAAGTATTTACGCCAACAGGTTTATCTATATCAATATGAAACTCAGTCATTCTTGATCTGAAGACCTGTTTTTTAAGTGGCTTTAACAAGTTCATATGTAAAAAAGCCGCTTTGGGGTAATTTGTGTAAGTGCAACCTGTATTGATACTAAATCTATCAGAAAATTTACCATCACAGTATATTCGCACTGCCGACCGCTTGAAAACATAGGGCTCATAACCGAATGTTTCTTTACCTACTAGAAACTTATTTGAGGCTCCGAACAAATTTGGCCCCTGCATCAGGTATACGTCAAAACTTCCATTTATAGCACAATCTAACATCATTGAAATATTATTCAAATCATGATCGTATGCAATAAAGTCTGCATCCCACCTAAGTATCCATTCATTTTTACTCTGAGAAATTGCAAATCTTTTTAATTCACCATAGTTTTCAATAGTGTACTTCGCTGGAAATGAGTGTACTTTTATATGCTCATATTTATCAGAGAGTGAAGTAGCAATCTCTAATGTTCTATCTTCAGATGCATCATCAATAATTACTATTTCATCGACTAAATCCACGATTGATAAAATACTTGCCTCAATCCAAGCTTCTTCATTTTGAGCTACCACAGTAGCTGTAACACTGAATCTACTCACGATTTCATCCCTCTTTAATTAAATATTTTCTACATGCATCAGAATTAGTTTCTGGTAGATATTTATACTGTGACAACATCTGCCTATTTAAAGACATCTGAACTACTTTAAAATGATTTTCTTTTTGCGCTGCCAATTTCTTAATCGACGTATTCTCGCCATGGAGTACGCGGTTATAACAGATCTTATTGACGTGCTTAAATGGGCCTACCTCACTAAGCTTTAGGTACATATCATAATCCACCGCATTGGTGATCTGTTCATCAAAGCCATCGGTTAAGTTCCAGGCTCTGGAAGTGAACATACGGAAATGGTGACAGATCATGGCAGTGGTCAGTTTTTCACGGGAGTACACCGGCCAGTTGTAGCCATTAGCGATTAACTTTCCTTCTCCATCCAAATTACGATTGGTGGTATAGATACAAGCCAATGAACGGTCTTTAAAGAATTCTTTTAGGCAAATCTCTACCGCATCTGGCTCGAGAAAGTCGTCCGAGTCTAATTGACCAATATAAAAACCGCGGCACAGATTGACTGCTGTATTAGAGGCTGCGCCTATGCCGCCATTTTGCTGGGAGACAAAGCGCACCCGAGGGTGGTTGCCATAGTTTTGGTGCAGCACCTTGAGGGTATTATCGGTTGAGCCATCATCACAAATGCAGACTTCCAAGTCGCTGACGGTTTGATTCAACGCGCTCTCGACGCAGCGAACTATATACTGCTCACAGTTGTAAGCCGGAATATAGATAGAGACCAGCGGTACAGGGTTAACCTCTGCTTGCTCAATCGGCGCTATCTTGCGATAGAAATACGGCACTTTGCCCAAGCGAATTTTTTCAGTAATCGCCTTGCCACCTGCGCGGTCGGTTTCGTTTTCTTTACCCGGTGGCTCCTGATGGTAGGCCATGGCTCCCATATGGGATTGAAAGAAGGCGCCGGAGCGATATAAACGGTAACCGTATTCGCCATCTTCACCGCCCCAGGCTTCGAATTCCTCATCGAACCAGCCTGCCTTTTCGAGCCATTTTTTGGAGAAGCCCACATTGCCGCCACTGAAGAAACGGAACGGCGAGTCACACAGGCGCAAATTATCGGTGCTTTCAAAGGTACTTAAGCGCCAATCCACTGAGATGGCACCGGCATCGGCACCCGCTACATTGTTATTGGTGCGCACTTCCGGCAGCTTGGCCAAAAAGTCCGGAGTCGCCTCGCAATAGTCGATGGCCAACATGCTGGTATCAACATATTTACGGGGGCCAATTACTGCCACCTCGTCCGACTCCATCAGAATATTGATAATGGACTGCACCCAGTCAGGGTTTGGTGCCATATCGCAATCCAGAATCGACACATAGTCATATTTGGCCGTGCGTAGCCCGAGATTACGCACCGCACTTAAACGATAGCCGGTGTCTTTTTGACGGACATACTTGACCTCGAGCTTATGCTCAAATTCACGCACAACCTTGCAGATATCTTCCTGACTGCCATCGCAGGCCACAATGACCTCAAACGGATAATCGGTACGCTGATGCAGCATGGCGGCGAGGGTGACGCGCAGGATATGGCTACGGTTAAACGTGGGAATAACCACACTCAAACCTATATCGGCGGGCAGTACATTCTTTTTATATTTTTTTACCCACCGATAATCGTTGGTGGATTCAGGTAATGGTCGCAACGTTAAGTCTTTTGGCCAGTCGCCGGGAATGGGGTTAACCTCTTTTACTTCGGCATCGTCTGATTTTTTGGCTTGCTGAGATTTCACCTGCGTTAACAGCGCCTGATATTCAGGGGTGTTGTTTGCTCCCGCTTCATTAAGCAGCATCAGTTGAGTTGCGGCATCAAATCTATTTACAAGAGATGGTTTCTTTGTAACTGATACATTATCATCTCCTGCTTTAATATTTACCCCTGCCTTAATCCGCCCCTCATGAATACCATAACGAATATAATGAGCCAACGGATTGAGTCCTGACTGGGATACATCATCATAGTGTGATAAATACCCCTGATTGGAAAATTGTGGTGACGGGTCTCGGCCCATTTTCCAGCCCAACCGCAGATAATGCTCCACTGGTGACAGACCGCTTTTTTTTACATCAGGATATGTTTTTAGATACCAGTCAGCATCAAACAGGCCACTGGTTTGAATTTCTTTAATCAGATTTTTCATAGTATTTAGATGATTGTATTCAGTTGAACATCAAAAACATTTGAGCAAACGGCTCTCTTTATGGCCGAACTTCAGGTAGTGAAATAGCGGATTCATTCCCGCGTCTTTCACATCGCTATGGGTGCTTAAATACCAGTTAGCGTCAAAGGTCGCGGACGGGTTTGCCCCAAGCTCCACGCCATATTCCAGATAGTGACCGGCAGCACCCTGTTTGTGGTGAGCTGCCTCAGGGTGCTTTTCAAGATACCAGGCCTCGTCAAACAACTCGGATTGGCGAATAAGTGACACATCTAAAGCAAATTGCCTGGCTTTGGCTCGACGTTGTCTGGCGGTTTTAAAGGTGTTTTTTAGCTTATCCGTCACCGCTGTGTGTTGCTGTTCTTTGAGCTGCAACTGGGCCGCCTGCAGTTCACTTAAGGTTGCCTCATACTGCTGATCTTGTTGGTGCAGCATATTGGTGAGGGTAGCAAGCTCATCAAAACGCTCGTTAAGAGATAGTCGCAAGGCCAGCTCAGCGTTCGCAAGCGTTGAGATTTTGCCTGCAGCAACCTGCTGGTCACGCTCAAGCTGCGCTGTTAACTCCCGCTCTCTTTGCAGTTGCATTTGGGTGGTGGCCAACTCGGCGGTCGCCTTATCCAGCTGAGTTTGTACCTGGCTTCGTTCAGCTTGAATTTGGTTTAACTCGGTTTGTGCCTCTATTTTCTGGTTATTGGCTTGGGATTTCTCCGCTTGCGCCCTGGTCAGTTCACCCTGGCTTTTGGCCAAGGCTGCCTGACTCGTTGCCAATTCATGCTGTGCGGCAGCCTTGGCTTGATTCAATTGATGCTTAAGGCTTTGGACTTCACCCCCAAGTTTGGCGGCAGTCGCCTTGAGGTCAGCTTCCTGCGATCTGGTTTTGGTCAGCGCGTCGTTTAACTTGCCAACTTCAGCCCCCTGTTGCTTGAGTTTGCAGTCAAGTTCCCCCACTTGCTGCTGGTAGCCTTGGCTAGTGGCCCTGGTTTTTTCCAGCTCACTCTGCATCTGGCTCAGTTGCTGGCGCAGGGATTGGTTATCCTGTTGCACGGCATCCAGTCGGGACTCGGCATCCACCAGCAGTTGGGTCAGCTTGGCCAGTTCATCGAATCGCACGTCGATATCCTGCTGCAAGCGGGCCATATCGGCGGCAGCCTGCTGGCGGCTCTTTTTCAGCGCAGTCAGCTCTTGCTCGAGCTGGGTCTTTTCCTGCAATAGCCGCTGCTTTTGTTTGCGCTTTTCGGCCGTTTCATCGCCCAAAGCGGCAAGCTTGGCAGCCAGCTCTGCTTGGTGAGCTTTGGCGGTAGCAACGTCTTGACTCGCCTGTTGCAGCTTGTCAGCAAAGGACTGTTTGGCCCCTTGAATTTGCTGGATGTGATGAGTCTGCGCCTGCAGTTGCTCCGTCAACTCATGCACCTGTTGTTCATATACCCGGCACTGCCAGGCATCTTCATTGGCACTGCCAAGGCGGGCATAGATGTTCTGGATAAGCCGTTGGGCGCGCGCATCTTGTCCCTGATTGATCAGGGTTTCCAGCTGGGCCGGGATCTGTTTTCCCATACAGAGCAGCAGTAAGCCATTGTGCTGGGTCAATTCAAACGAAGGGTAGTTACTGCGCAGTGAGGCGCACAATGGGCGATGTTCGCTCAGCATGCTGCCGTGGATCAGTACCACCGCATGAGCTGATAGCTTGCTTTGCAGCAGTGGCGACAACCCGGCTTGAGCTGACTCACTGACAAGCAGTGGCGTGCCCGGTTTGAGCATCAACAGATCAATGCTGGCGTCATCAAAGTCGCTGATAAATGCCAATTCATCGGATGCAACCAGATGCGAGAACTCACGGTAGTGCTCGTGGTTGTAGCGGCTGACCTGCTCGATATCGCATTGTGACCCGTATGCACCATATGCCAGGCCATCATGGTTCAGTTTGTCAATGGCCTGACAAATGGCGAAATAGCCCACGGCACTATTCAGGTTGGGCTCGACCACCAAGTTTGGGCGCAGGACATCGGTCAACCAGAAATAGAAGGGGACATGTTGCAACCATTGTGAGTCGGCAAGATAACGGGGCCGCCAAAACATGACTTTGGACGATATAGGCCGCAGGGAATGTTCTGTTGCCATGAGTCGGGTTGGCGACACATCAACCTGCGATGGTTCTGCCATCACCGTTGTACGCTCCGACTCAGCCAACCCAGACTGGGTTGATGATGAAGCCCGATGAACCGGGTTCGACTTACGATGTTTAAACTGTTTCACTTTCATGGTTTTTTACTTGTTGTAGCGTGTGAAAATAAGTGCAAGACGGCGTTCTCTATTAGACCTATAAAGCCACCAACACCCCGGCTGATACGGCAATCTGGTAAAGCACACTGGTAAAGTCTTTGGTAATTTGCAGCGATTTGGTTTCGACTTGCGGCAAGACAAAGATCTCGTCGCCCGGGGTGACGCGAATATCGCTATCGTCCAATTCGCTCTTCTCTATCTGGCTAAAGGTGCCGTCACGATGCAGCAACAGAATGCGCGAGTTGCTCGCCTTCTGGGTAAAGCCGCCGGCCAGATTGATATAGTCAGCCACGGTGCGTTTCTGATCCGCCAGAATGGCGTTCGGGAACATTACATCCCCGTGCACCATCACCAGATTGGTCTGGCGCGGAATGCGGATGATATCGCCGGGCTCAAGACGTACCTCTTCCAGATTGGGGGCGTTGGCCAGCACCACCTGACCGCTTGGCTCGATCTCTTTGGCCCGCGCAACCCACTGCATCAACAAGTCCGCCTCGCTCTTGCGCAAGCTCGCTTCCCCATCGGAGGCAGAGCGGGCGGTGAGAATGCTCGCTTCAAAAGCCTTGAGGGAGGAGCCCAGCATCTCTTTCTGGCGTACCTTGACCGAATCGCGATAGAGCTGGATGGCGCTGATATCGGCATCTCGGGTCAACTTCAGGCCATTGAGCACTTCGCCCAAGCGCGCGCCATAGCGCAGCACCACCTCCTGTTCGCTGTCGTGCTCCCCCTCAATGCGCACCGCGATGGAGGCATAGCGCTTGTCGGCGATAGCCTCTACCGTGTCGCCGCTGCTGACCATTACCCTGGCCAGGGTGGCTGCATCCTTCAGGGGATAGTTGTCCATCCGGATATCTTCCCCCTGATTGCGGCTAACCCGGATATGGGTGGCATCGGCATCGGGGCTGGCCAGTTGCAGCAGCTCGGCCAGGGTGACATGGGGTTTGCTCAGCTCAAACTTGTTGGCATTGGCCACCTTGCCGCGCACCGTGCTCTGATAGCGCAGCGGCGCCACCACCAGGGTATCGCCATCGCGCAACTGGGTCGGCTGCAGCGTGCCGTTTAGCAAAAACTGGTAGAGGTTGAAATTGCGCAGAGTTTTGCCACCGCGCTTGAGCGCCACATCCAGATAGCTGCCCCGCTCGGGGGAGATGCCACCCGCCTTGTCGAGGAAATAGAGGATGGAGTCCCCCGACTGGCCGGCATAGAGGCCGGGTTGATTGACAAAGCCGGTGACGAAGATCTTGACCGGCTGACTCACATCGAGGGTGGCGTAGACGCTGACGTTCTTCTGATAGACGCGGGTGATGGCGCCAAACAGGGTGTCATTGAGCTGCTCGTTGCGCACCCCGGCCACCTTGACCGGCCCGACCTTGGGCAGAAAGATATTGCCTTGGTGATCGACCAGCAGGCTCTGATCAAACTCGACCCCGCCCCACAGTTGCACCTGCAGCTTGTCGCCGATGGCGATGCGGTAATCGGGGTTGAACCCGTTGAATGATTCACGGGCAAACTCACCGCGAAACAGCCAGTTGCCAAAGACGGGATCGCGGGTTTGGGTGTCGCTCACCACCTTGCGCACCGGCGCCGCCTCCTGGGCGACGCCCAGCCCGTAAGCAGGCGGGATCAGCAGCCCAGTAACGAGCGCCAGCGATGCGGCGCGGATAGTAAAGTGGATGAACGTTAACCGCCGGTTGCGTCCGCAGTAACGGGTTCGAGAGATCAAGGTTGAAATCAAGGTAAACTCCTGCCGGGCGCCAGTGCATGCACTGCGCCATCGGGTATTGAAAAGGACGAGTATCAATTGGTGTAGCCACCCGCACTGGCGGGCGGCACTGGGCATCAATCCTGATGTTCGCGCAGGGTGGCGAGCCCCATCACCACCAGGCCGTAGAAGAGGCAGAGCAACACGCCAATGGTGGCGAGGCTGTAGAGGCGACGCGGGTATTGCGCCTCCTGTGCGGCACTTGGCGTACTCACCACCAGCAGGTGCTTGAGCTTGCGATAGGCTTCGACCCGGGCCTGCTCCAGACTGACCAGCCCAGTTTTGTAGATGTCGGCCGCCAGCTGGGTCTGCACCTGCACCGCCTGATAGTCGGCATTGACCTCGTTAAGCGACTGTTCGTCGTTGCTGGTCAGCCGCCGCTTCTCTTGCGCCAACTGGCGGGTCAGCGCGTCGACCCTGCCTCTGGCCGCCACCACATCGGGCGCCTTGGGATTCATGTAGATCTGCAGCCGCTTGAGCTCGGTATCCTGACGCACCAACTCTGCCTCCAGCTCGGACACCACCCCCAGCATGGCGCTGCTGGTTGCCTCCGGGCTCATCAGCTTGTGGCGATTCTGGAACGCCAGCATCTTGTCCCGCTCGGCCTGCAACCGCTCATGAGAGCGCGCCACCTCGCTTTCAACAAACGTGAGCTGTTCCAGCGCGACCTGATGACCCAGCCGGTTGATAAAGCCCTCCCCCTCTTTCAGCATCAGGGCCACAACCTCGCGGGCATATTCGGGCTCGAATGCCTGTAGCCGGATAGTCAGGATCCCCGACAGCTCGTCGAGGGTGAGGGTGAGATGGTCACGGTAGTAGGCAAGAAACTCTTCATTGCTGGCATCCCACGGGAGTCGTGACAGCCAATCAGCGTGACCGCCCTGATAGTGCCCCTTGAGGTCTAGCGCCTTGTCGAGCCGCTGCAGCATGTCCCATGAGCCCAGATAGGCATGCAGCACCTGCACATCCTGATGATTGCTGCCACCCAGCCCCAGCATGGAGAGAGCATCCGGCATCATCTTGAGCTGATCGGCCTGCTTGACGATGATGCTCGCTTCGCTGACATAGCGATCACTGGCGATTGCAACGTAATAGAGGGTCGCCACGCAAAAGCAGAGCAAGACCCAGAGAAAGCTGCCCAGCCTGATGGCCTTTTTCCATGAGAAACGGGCAGCCCGATATCCCTTTGAATCGATAAGGAAGCGTTTGGGGTCGCGCCTGAATTTGCGCAGCTTGCGACCGATTTGCGTCTTGATGGTGCTGGTGTTCATGAATATCCGGATTGATGATGGCAAGCGGCCCGCATCGCGCGAACCGAAATAGCATCGTGACAATATGTTGAAAAATGAATGTGATAGCTGTGGTTACAGGTTTTTATAGACCGCGATGGCCTCTTTAATATCGGGGTAGAGGGTCAGGCTGGCATTGTTCAGCACAATCCCCATGTCACACTGTTTGCGCAGGGTATTCATATCGTGGGAGACCATGATGAGGCTCGCCGTTTCTCGCTTCTGGTTGAAGACATCGATGCACTTTTGCTTGAACCTGGCATCCCCCACCGAGGTGATCTCGTCGGTCAGATAGATATCAAAATCAAACGCCATACTGACCGCAAACGAGAATTTGGATTTCATCCCGCTCGAGTAACCCCGGATAGGCAATTCGAAGTGCTGGCCTATCTCGGAAAAGCCCTTGACCCACTCCTCGACCCGGCGCGTGTCATGAATGCCATGGATCCGGCAGATAAAACGGGTATTTTCACGACCAGTCATGCTGCCCTGAAACCCGCCATTCAGCGCCAGCGGCCAGGAGACACGACTGTGGCGGGTGATCTTGCCCCGGCTAGGCATATCCATGCCGCCGAGCAGGCGCAACAGGGTGGATTTACCTGCCCCGTTGGTACCCAGAATGCCGATATTTTTATCTCCCGGCAGCGTGAAGCTCACATCCTTCAAGACATAATTACGCCCGAATTTGGTGGGGTAATATTTGCTGACATTTTCGAGGGTTATCATTTTTTAACTTGCAATCAGTCGACGGTGGCTCAGGCGATAGGCGCTCATCGCAAACGCCAGTATTATCAAGGTGGTACCGAGCAGATAACTCCAGCTCCCCCCCTGGGTTTGAAAACCGGCAATCCAGCCACTGCGGATCAATTCGAGTGCATGCACGATAGGGTTCCAGAGCAGCAGGTGCTGATAACTTTGCGGCACCGCCGCCAGCGGGAAAAAGACCGCAGATATCCAGAGTAAAGGACGCATCAAGATCGGAATTAGCTTGTCCACTTCGGCTGACAGACTGCTCACAATGCAGAGCAGGGTACCGAGGCAAAATGAGAAGATCATCAGGGTGCAATACCCCATGATCACCGCCAGCGGGTCATCGGGTATCGCATCAAAACCAGACCAGACCAGAATCAGGATTAATACAATAGCCACTAATATCCCTATAATGGACTCCAGTACAAAGCGGGAGAACAAGGTGGCAAATACAGTGACCTGACGATAGCAAAACAATCCCCTATTGGCACTGACTGCCGAAATAAGGCGATTGGTAGTATTTAGAAACATCAAAAATGGCAGATAACCGCTGGCAATAAAAACCGGCGCTTCAACACCACCGAAACCATTACGCTGCCTGAGACCAAATATGACACAGAATGCGGCAATAGTAATCAAGGGGTCCAGCAAGGCCCAGGCATATCCCATACGATAATTGCCAAAGCGGGTCTTCAACTCCCGCATCAATAATCCGAAGGTAACATCTTTCAATACCACAGCAGGACTGCGTCTTTGTATCAACATTGCACTTTGATTGAACACCTCTGGTAATAGATAAAGATGTGGCATTAAGTTTGAATAAGCGACCTAGCACTATCGTTTGTACGCCAGGCTGTCGACTGCTAGTAAAATAGCATGGCTACCGCACGGAAATGACACATTCCCGACAATAAGCTTTAATCCAATTTTCTCTTGCCATAGCTACCGCACGGAAATGACATTTTCCGTTGTCGGGCCAGAGCAGGGGCAGAGTCTCATCGCCAGAGACAAGAAACACTGACGTGCTCTTCGCTTGTCTTAGTGCTGTTGCAACCTATGATGTCTCTCTAGGATCACCCGTCTCTTCGACGAGCGGCAATATAGCCACAGGCCATTTTAGTTTCCACTCGAAACCATGATAAAAACATGAAATAAGTGTGGTTTTTCTATGAAATGTGAATTAACAAACCACAAAAAACATATTTCTCAGCATTAATCACCACCTCCATCGTCATAGACCAGATACAGAGCGCCAGACCTGGTTATGAGAAATGAGGTGGAAGCGCTGGCAAGGAGGTGCTCACCAACCCTTTGCTCACCCAGCACTCTCCCATGCTGCCAGCGACCTCCACTATCGCGAGCACATTCTCATCCGTTTCCGAGCCATCACTCAGCGCTGTTTCACTCGCCAATTGACGCGGTGGCTGCAGGCGAAAGGCACCGCCCCAGAGTTTCCGTCGTGTAAAAATGAGCACAACGACACATCAAGCAAGGTAATTACTCACAAGCTTGATAGCCCGCAATCCCTGCGATTATCGGCCTATTGCCCCAAGTTGATTGCGAAAAAGCGTGATCACAAGCTACAATACGGACCTGACTTTATCTCTAGCCATTATGTTAAACGGCGCATAAAGGGTGCATAATTTGATATCTGGTGGCACTGAAATATGATTTCGCTAAATGAAAGTAGCGGAGAGTTAATATGGGATGGTGCAGTTATTGCCCAGCTTAGCTCCAGCGAAATTCAGGTTTTACAATGTCTACTGGAAAGGCCTGATGAGCTGGTAGAGAAAGAAATTTTGCTAGAGGCAGGCTGGCCAAGTAAAGTTGTACAGCAAAACTCACTGACCGTTGCTATAAAAAACATCAGAAAAGCGTTAGCAGAAATTACCGATGGCCCCATAATTGAAACGCGTCATCGGAAAGGATACATATTTCACCCTGCGGTGAACCAAAATAAAAATATCGAACCCGACTCGCCAATAGATGACGGTGTATTTAGCCAAGACAGCTCTATTGAAGCAATAAGTTCTGATTATATTCATGAACGAAACATCCATAAGCCAGGTTCCATTCTCGCCAATATTATTTTTTACAGTACATTCATGGTTCTTGTTTTATGGTCATTATTCATTACCACTCTCGACACGCCAATACACTGTAACAAGATCAACAAGGCAAATCTCTGTGGCTATTCAGAGCTCAGTGATGATGAAATAAAAAAAATTGAGCAAACCGTTGGTGAATCTGAAGGAACTTACCTCTATGGATATGATAAAGAATTGGGTCAGCTTCAAATCCATAAAATGGATTAGTTTCACTCTATTGCTAGTTTATTCCGTAACGCCATTTATCAATGGGCTCGGATGTGATTATCAGCAACAATATGAGCGTGATGATTTCTCATTTTACTCAACCTGCAAGTTTGGTTATGCCAAGAGCGTTGTGCATAACAAGGCTACGGGTGAAGTACTCAAACATGAAGGTTTTTTAGGGAAACGTGGTGATACGGTCATTTTTATTGCAAACAAAGTGACTCGAACAGCAGAACACCCCGACCTCCATAACAATGTGTATTCAGTGATGCACAACGACTTTCTCTATATTGCCAAGATTATTCATAAAGATAAGGAAGACTGGATTGTCATGACTTATCCCTACTACCGAATCCAGAAGGTCAAAACCCTCGGTAAGCAGTCTCTCTGGTAACCAAACAATCCAAATCGAATTCACAGTGGTTCAAACTCTCGCAGCCAAGAGGGCCTCATTTAACCCCCCAACAGGCATGAATTATCCTCGGGAAGATAACGCCAAAGAGGTGCCAACACTGTGGTGGCGCCCATCAAGATTGGCCGCAACGAACCGTGCCCCTGTGGTAGCGGCAAGAAGTACAAGCCGTGTTGTTTGCACTAACCAACAAAATAGATAGCAAGAGAGGGCCATTGGCCCTCTCTTGTATTAAGAGACAACGGACCTATCGTTTATTGGCAATACCTCCCACCGCCCACCTTTACGTGGCCCGACAAAGCGAAGCCGTCCTGCATTACTTAACCTAGCCACCGCGCGTTCCACTGTGCTGGTGGATTTCCCTATTTGCTCCGCGACTTGTTTAAGCGTCAGGGTGGGGTCTGCTGCCAACACAGTTAAGATCTGCTCTGGCGTTTTCACCCGCATTTCTACCGGAATTTTTACCCGCATTTGTTCCTGCGATGCGGGTTGAGTGATGATTGCCTGGGTTAAGGCATCCCTTAGAGCTTCAAGTAAAAACAGGATAAATCCGGTACAGTCACAGAGCTTGTCAGCTTGGCTTAATTGCTGATAGTAGAGTTCCTGTCGCGATTTGATCACCATCTCCACTGGCAAGAAGGCCATTACAGGCTGCCAGCGACTCAATATCACCGTCTGCCACAAACGTCCCATCCGACCATTTCCATCCGCAAAAGGATGGATAAATTCCAACTCATAGTGCAAAGAACAAGAGGCAATCAGCGGATGTGCTTCAGTATCTGCCAACCATTGCAATAACTGCCCCATCAGATGGGGCACCTGATTTGCCGGTGGTGCCATATGCACTAACTGCTCACCTCGGTAAATACCCACACCACTGCTGCGCCAGTGCCCCGCGTCGTCACATAACCCCTGCATCAAACGACCGTGAGCCAAAAGCAAATCGTCAGGTGAAGCAGGATCCCAATCAGGCATTACCTCATAGGCAGCAAACGCATTACGGACCTCCTGGATCTCGCGAGGAAGCCCAAGTACCGTCTTCCCCTCTATCACTGCCGTCACCTGCTCAACACTCAGGGTATTGTGCTCAATAGCTAGGGAGGCTTGGATCGTGCGGATCCGGTTCTCCCGACGCAGCATCGGCACCTGGGAGATCTGAGCAAACCGCCACTGCCCCACCAATTCAGCAATCTCCGCAACCCGGCTCAACATGGCATGGGTCAGGGTAAAGGGGGGGGAATAAGCTGCCATGAGAGACTCCGTGATACGACGATAAATGAGGGGTAGCTTAACAGAGCGTGGAATAGACGCCTGCACATCGTAATGCTTAGACAGAGCTACTTGCTATCTCGCAGGCGACAAGCTCTCCCCAGCGCAACCACAGTGCCCGAGTCTTCTCTTCATGCTTTGAACGGTGGTAGATCCTCACCAGCTTGTTTACCGGCTGATGATTCAGACAGACTTCAATTATCCGTTCTTCAGCACCAAGCCGCTCAGCCCAATTCGTTGCTGCACTACGCCTCAGATCGTGCACGGTGAAAGGTTCCATATCGGGCAGCAATCTAGCATGCAGTCTCCTCAGTGCTCTGGTGATCGAGTCTTCCAATATCGGTTTGTCAGGGGTTCTGACTGATTCAAACACAAACTCCCCACTCCACTGCGTCTGGATGATATCTAGCGCCAGTTGGCTCAGGTACACGGTGTGAGCTCTGCCATTTTTGGTTTCAGGAATAGTCCAGACACCATTCACTACTTGTGAACGTTGCATCTGAGCTACTTCCCCACGTCGTGCTCCCGTCAGGATGAGCAACTTGATCGCAGCCGCTGCGGATGGAGAGATGAGATTAAACCGCTTGGCCCCTTCAACCGCTGATTGATTCGCAAGCTCTCCATCAATGGCTTGCCACAACTGCCGCAGTTCAGAGATGGTCAACCAACGTTCGCGGGTCCGAGCCTCGATATTGAAATCTTTGGGCCGTAATAAGCGAGCCGGATTATTCGGGATGAGATGGTGAATTCTCGCATAATCGAGGGCTAGACTGATCGTCGTGAGTGCTTTGCGGATCTCTTCTCCACGGCTTTTGGGTGCTTTCCCTGATGCTGGCTTGGATCCCCTTCTAGCCAATTCCAAAGCTTGGGCCAGATGAGCAGTAGTGAGATCAGAAAGGCGTACATTCTCAAGATGCTTCTTGAGATGTCGCTCCCAGCGCTGGCGGTGACGCAGCAAGGTCAGGGGTTTCAAATCACCAGTTTCTTCGCGAAAATCCAACCAGCGTTCCACCACCACTCCGACCGTTAACACGGCTTCGTTAGCCGCTTTTTCTTCAGCTTTCTGAAGCCTTGGATCAATCCCTCTGTCCACCAGCGCGATGGCATCTTTATGAGCTTGTCTTGCTTCTGCCAAACTCATTGCCGGATAATTTCCGAGAGTCATTTTTTGCTGCTTACCGGCGATGTAATAGCGATAAAGCCAGCTCTTGGTTGGTCTACCAAACCTGGCCTCAACGGACAGGCCGGAGCCATAGCGAGACTTCACTGCACAAACAATCCGGTCCTTCCCCTCTGGTGGAGTAAGGGCCGCAATCTCTCGGTCTTGGTTAAGCATCAAAACTCCAATCTGGCGTACTTACTGGCGTACTTGTTTAGCATCCTATAAGGATAAATTAATTTGTACAGCCTTGGATGGTAAAACCCATAAATAACTGATAAATAATGATTTAAAATAAAATTGACAGATGACTTTAGACAGCATAAAACAGGTTGGCGCGCCCCTCCTAAGGGACAGGCCACTGGTTCGACTCCAGTCGGGAGCGCCATATAAAACAAGGGGTTGGCATCATCACGATGCCAACCCCTTGGTCGTTTTTGGCCCCGTACCCCTCTCCGTACCCCTCCAATGCAGTTCATTGCACAACACAATCATGCTGTAACGCCCCCCTTAAAAATGAGAATTTAATCATAAATACATCCTATTCAATAAACTTTCAAACCTACATCACCTACATGAGTTAGCAGGCTGAATGTCTGCATTTCACAATTCCTGGAGGAGATATGGCTCACCTGATCGACACCATGGCCTACACCGGCCAAACCCCTTGGCATGGCCTTGGCAATGTCTTGCCCCCGCAACAATCTCTCGATATCTGGCTGCAGGCAGCCGGGATGGATTGGACCATCGAGCAGAGCGACGTGATGTTTAACGTCGCCTCCGATGCACTGCATATCCGTCCCTACAGCGATAGCAAGGTGCTGTATCGCTCCGATACCCTCACCCCTCTGTCGGTGGTCTCAAGCCGCTACAACGTGGTACAGCCTCACGAGGTGCTGCACTTCTATCAAGACCTAGTGGAAGCCGGTGGCTTTGAGCTAGAAACCGCAGGCTCGCTCAAAGGTGGCCGCAAACTGTGGGCACTGGCTAAGACCGGCCAGGATCTAAAGCTCAAAGGTAATGACTTGGTAAAATCCTATCTGCTGCTGGCAACCAGCTGCGACGGCACGCTCTGCACCACGGCGCAGTTCACCTCGCTGCGGGTGGTCTGCAATAACACCCTGCAGATGGCACTGCGTGGCGCTACCGGCGCCATCAAGGTACCCCACTCCACTCAGTTCGATGCGGCGACCGTCAAAGAGTCGCTCGGACTGGGGCTCTCCCATTGGGATGAGTTCAAAGTCCAGACTAAGGAATTGGCACAACGGCCCGTCGCCCCCGAAGAGGCGCTGCGCTTTTTCAGCGACTTGCTGGCGCAACCGCTCGATGAGGAGAACATCATTCTCACCAAGCCGGTACAACGACTGCATGAGCTCTATCAGGGCGCAGGCATGGGCTCAGAACTTGCGAGCTCCCGCAATACCGCCTGGGGGCTGGTCAATGCGGTCACTGAATACGTGGATCACCACCGCCGTGCCCGCAGCCAGGATCACCGGCTCGACTCCGCCTGGTTTGGTCAGGGCTCCCAACTCAAATCTCAAGCCTTGAATCAGGCACTCACTCTGCTGCAGTAATTACGCTTCCCCATTCAAACCGCATAACGACCTCACCCGGACTGGCGCAAGCCAATCCGGGCGAGGTCGTTATGCCGTCAACAAGGAATAGTCATGAAAGCAAAAGCCAAATATGGCCAAGCCCTGCGGCTAGCCTCTACTACCCAGTTAACCCGCGAGCAGTGGCTCGCTGTCCGTAAACTCGGCATTGGTTCCTCCGATGCCGCCGTCGCAGTGGGGCTCTCCCCCTACAAATGCCCGCTCAGCCTGTGGTTGGAGAAGACTGGCCGCAAGGAACCGGAGGATATCTCCCACAAGGAAGCGGTGCTGTGGGGCATTGAGCTAAATAACTGATCCCAATAGTGATACACCTTCGCTGTCCCATAGCCATTCCCCGGGAAAGGAGACTCGGTATCCATGAAGTGTTTCACTCGGGCCAGCAGGCCGGCCATTCCTCTGCATTGATATAACCAAATCGGTAACCTTGCCCTTGGGTGGCTGGCGGTATGCCACCTTCACTGTACTGGTGCGATTGTTGACGCAGCTGTAGTCGGGTGCACACAGCGGCACAAACAGCGAGCCGCGTTTGACCAGGGAACGGTTGTACTGTGACCAGTTGGATATGGCGTGAAGCGACTTGACCATGATACTGATTTGAAGAGGGATTTGGTGATCAGATCACCGTCTCCACCATAAGTTCAATTCAGGTCACTCTGATTTGGAAAACAACACCGGAACAAAGCCTAAATAAAGCTGAATATGTTCGAGCTGAGTTACTGTGAGATGAAAAGAGAACCTATTTAAATATAAAAGCGTCTCTTTATTTAATTATTTGTAGCTATTCCGCTTATTTATGTTAATTAATTTATTCCCACATATCTTTTGCAACAATGGATTATCAGCAATTTCACATATCTCCATTTTCTTTTTCAATTGCTTTGTTTGTGAGTTCCATCACTAAAGACGACATCCTTATTCTGATAAGATTTTTACGTGTTGAACATTAATATATTTAGAGAGAAAAAAATGATCGCTGTTATTGGCTCAAATATGGTCGACCTGATCACGTACACCCATACAATGCCAAAAGAAGGGGAAACACTTGAGGCGCCAGATTTCAAATTAGGATGTGGTGGTAAGGGTGCAAATCAAGCTGTTGCAGCAGCAAAGCTGGGCTCGAATGTCATGATGCTAACTAAAGTTGGCGATGATGTTTTTGCTGATAATACAATACGTAACCTGGAGTCATTTGGTATCGAAACAAAGTATGTAGAAAAAGTAAAAGGCACTAGTAGTGGTGTTGCACCGATCTTTGTCAATCCTAGCTCGAGCAACAGCATTCTGATTATTAAAGGTGCCAACAACTATCTCTTACCAGAAGATATCGATAGAGCAGCCGAGGATCTGAAACGCTGTAAATTAATTGTACTTCAACTAGAAATAAAGCTAGAGACGGTATATCACGCAATCGAATTTGGCAATAAGCATGGCATCCAGGTTTTGCTTAATCCTGCACCAGCCTTGAAAAACCTCGATATTAACTATGCCTGTAAGTGTGATTTCTTTGTGCCTAATGAATCAGAACTAGAGATCATGACAGGCATGGCGATCAACAGTATAGACAATGTGAGAAATGCGGCCAAGACACTGATAAAAAAGGGATTAAAGAACATCATTGTCACTCTTGGCCAGCAAGGGTCACTCTGGATGACTCAGGATTCCGAATTGCATGTCCCGGCTCCCCGCGTGAATGCCGTTGATACAAGTGGTGCTGGCGACGCTTTTATAGGCTGTTTTTCCCACTACTATGTCAATATCGGTGATATTGAAACCGCCATGAGAAAAGCATCTCTATATGCCGCCTATAGCGTGATGGGAAAGGGTACGCAGGCTTCCTATCCATCGATTGAAAAATTCTATGATTTTCTCCAACTTCATGAATAAAAAGGCATAAACAAATGAACAAAGTTATTCAGTTACCAGACGGTTATCTCAATAAAACACCAATATTTCAATTCATTTTACTGTCCTGCCTATTCCCACTTTGGGGCTGCGCGGCATCCTTAAATGACATTCTTATTACTCAGTTCAAAAGCGTGTTTGAACTTAGTAACTTTGCCTCAGCATTGGTCCAGAGCGCCTTTTATGGCGGTTATTTCCTGATCGCTATCCCAGCGTCACTAGTAATTAAAAAGAACACCTATAAATTTGCCATCCTTGTGGGACTGACACTTTACATTGGCGGCTGTACGATGTTCTTCCCTGCCTCGCACATGGCTACCTATACCATGTTTCTTGCAGCCATATTTGCCATCGCGATCGGCCTAAGCTTCCTAGAAACAGCGGCTAATACTTATAGCTCCATGATTGGCCCGAAAGAAACAGCCATACTGCGCCTTAATATCAGTCAGACATTTTACCCAATCGGTGCCATTGCAGGTATCCTGCTAGGTAAATACTTGGTGTTCCATGACGGTGATAGCTTGGAAGCTACCATGATGAGTCTGAATGGAGCGGAGTTGCACAACTTCAAGTTGGCAATGCTGGAAAAAACTCTAGAACCCTATAAATATATGATTATGGTGCTGATGGTAGTGTTTATTCTGTTCGCTACAACCAAGTTCCCGAAATGCAAGGTTGAGCAAACGGCTAGTCGTAAGCGCCCATCCGCTACCGACACTCTGCGCTACCTGTCTACTAACAAGCGCTTCCGTAAGGGTATTATCGCGCAGTTCCTTTATGTTGGTATGCAAGTGGCGGTTTGGTCATTCACCATCCGTCTGGCCTTGGAACTGGGTAATATCAACGAGCGTGATGCGTCAAACTTCATGGTGTACAGCTTCATCTGCTTCTTCGTCGGTAAATTTGTAGCCAACATTTTGATGACAAAGTTCAGCCCGGAAAAAGTGTTAGCACTGTACGCTGTTATCGGCGTCTTCACCTTAGCTTATGTAGCCTTAGTTCCGGACTTTAGTGCTGTCTACATGGCGGTATTTGTCTCGATTCTGTTCGGCCCTTGCTGGGCAACTATTTATGCTGGGACTCTTGACACAGTAGACAATGAGCACACAGAGATGGCGGGGGCTGTGATTGTAATGGCCATCGTGGGGGCAGCAGTGGTGCCTGCCATACAGGGTTTGGTTGCCGATACGGTAGGCTCTCTGCAAGCGTCCTTCTTGGTCTCGATGTGCTGCTTTGTCTATGTCGGTATGTATTTCTACGGCGAACACAAAATGAAGATTGCCGTAGATTCCACAGCCACTCGTGCCAATGCGTAAGGAGTTGCTATGAACACTAATATCCCATTGTGGCGTGAGTTGTTCACCCAACTACCACATCTGCTCCTTAAAAACGACGCATTCCAGGTCACCGCTAGTCGTTATCCCAGTGGTGTGGAGGCTCTGGAGATCAAGAACTCACGGGGGAATCTTATCGTTTTGCCTTGGATGGGCCAGATGATATGGGGAGCAGAGTTTGATGGTCACAACCTAACCATGAAAAATATGTTTACTCAACCCAAGCCGGTGAACGAAGTGATCGGGACTTATGGATGCTTTGCCTATCATTCGGGACTGTTGGCAAATGGCTGCCCAGCACCGGATGATACCCATCCATTACACGGTGAAATGCCCTGCGCTCCCATGGATGAGGCTTGGATAGAACTGACGGAGGATACCCTGACGTTGTGTGGCCGTATCGAGTATGTGATGGGATTCGGACATCATTACCGGGCCGAACCCAGTGTTACCCTGCATAAAGACAGCGCACTCTTTGAAATTTCCATGTCAGTCACCAATCTGGCCTCGGTCAACATGCCGCTACAGTATATGTGTCACATGAATTATGCCTATGTGGCGGGTGCAACATTCGGCCAGAACATCCCGGCTGAAGCCTGGCGTTTGCGTGAGTCAATCCCAGCCCATGTAACACCAACACCGACATGGACGGTGTTCAATCAAGCCATACAGAATGGTCGGGTGACGTTGGATTGCTTGAACCAGCCTGAGTGTTATGACCCCGAGATCGTGTTCTTTGCCGATGAGCTGGACTGCTATACCGCCGAGCCGGAATTCACCATGACCGCACCCGATGGTACGACCTTTCTCACCCGGTTCAGTAGCACTGAGTTCAATTATGCCACCCGCTGGATATTGCACAATGATGATCAGAAGGTCACGGCCTTTGTGCTGCCAGCGACCTGCCGCCCAGAAGGGTTTAAGGCCGCAAATCTGAATGGCACCCTGATTAAGCTTGCACCAAACGAAACGAAAGTCTTCAAAGTTACGACCGGCATTGCCTAAGACTAATAAGTAAGAAGGGTGGGAAGTCCCACCCTTATATTTTTGGAGAGAAGTATGAACAGCAGTATTCGTGCCCTTACCTTGATGGATCTCACCACCCTCAACGAGGATGATACTGACGCCAAGGTCATTGAGCTTTGTCAGCAGGCCAAGACCCGTTTTGGCAACACCGCCGCCATCTGTATCTTCCCCCGTTTTATCCCCGTTGCACGCAAAGCTCTGCAAGAACAGGGCACACCTGATATCCGGATTGCGACCGTGACCAACTTTCCCAATGGGAACGATGACATCGAGATTGCCGTTGCAGAAACACGTGCAGCAATTGCCTATGGTGCCGATGAGGTCGATGTGGTTTTTCCTTATCGAGCCTTAATGAAGAGAAATGAGAAAATTGGATTTGAATTGGTCCGTGCTTGTAAGGAAGTCTGCGAGACTGCCGCGGTGACGCTGAAAGTCATCATTGAATCGGGAGAATTACAGTCAGAGCACCTCATACGCCTAGCCTCCTCTATCGCGATCAATGCGGGGGCTGATTTTATAAAAACATCCACAGGAAAGGTCAAAGTGAATGCCACACCAGAAAGTGCACGTGCGATGCTGGAGGTCATTCGAGAGATGGGTGTTCAGGATACTGTCGGTTTTAAAGCCGCTGGAGGAGTCAAAACAGCAGAAGATGCGGCGTGCTATTTGGCTATGGCCGATGAGATCATGGGGCCAAACTGGGTATCCGTTGATCGTTATCGGTTTGGGGCATCCAGTCTGCTCGGCAGTCTGCTTACTGACCTCGGTGAGAAGTTAGAGGTACTGGGGGACTACTGAATAACATAATGCTATTCAACAAACAGGCTGCCCTCCGCAGCCTGTTTGCTTATGGTAACAAAAGTACCAGCCTAGCAGAGGATCTCGCTAGGTTACAGGGTCCTTACCAGTCTTATCTTTACTTACTATTAGCGTATTGAATTATTTACTCTTTTTTTTATAACTGTATGAGGTGTCCTGACAAGATCGGACAGTCCCGGATCAAGCAGCCTGAGCAGTTCTCCAATACCTCTTGTTAAACTCCGCCGGGCTGACATT
>NZ_JBSTYP010000042.1:0-42526 GCF_054052405.1 Aeromonas aquatilis
TACGGGAGGGGCGTGAATATCAAAGCATGTTTGCATGAGGCGCTGGGGCACCCCATGCAACACGTAATTGGGACATAGCCTTTTTTATGGGTAACGAAACGATGAAAGGGTTATTGATCGCTGATAACGATGGCAACCCGGCGGTTGGCGGCCCGGCCCTCTCTGGTCTTGTTATCCGCCAGCGGCATGGTATCGCCACGGCCATGGATCTCCAGATTGGCTGGCTTCATGCCGACCGAGACCAGCACATCGGCCACCGACTGGGCCCGCTTCAGGGAAAGCTGCTGGTTGTAGCTGCTCTCGCCGGTATCATCGGTGTGGCCATCCACCCGCGCCTTGTCCAGCCCTACGCCAAGCAGTGTTTTACCCAGTTTTTCAACGGATTGGCGAGTCTGGGGATTGAGCGCCCCCACGTTGTTGGCAAACAGCACCCGGTTGGCCAGATCCAGCGTCCACCCCTCATCGGTCAGATAAAAGCCCTGCTCCTTGAGCACGGCGATTTGCTCCGGGGTCAACCCCTTGGGCGCGCTCTGGCAACCGGCCAGCAGCGACAACATCAACCCCAGCAGGGTCACTTTCAACAGGTGGGTGATCTTCATGGTTTGCTCCTTGTTTATGTTGTTATTCTTGCCAGTCAGGTGATGGTTTGCTGTTCGCTGCGGCGCGCCCGTTTTGCGAGATACATGGCTGCATCGGCCTGATCACACAGCACGCTGGCACTCATGCCAGCCTGATAGACGGCAAAGCCGACACTCACCCCGGCCACCAGCTGACGACCGTCACGCAGCGCCACCGGTTCGCTCATCGCCTGCTGGATGCGGCCAATCACCTCTTCCACCTCATGCTGTCGCTGGAGTGGACCAACCCGCACCGCAAACTCGTCACCACCGAGGCGAAACACCAGATCATCCGGACGCAGCTGATGTTGCACCCGTCTTGAGAGCGCGATCAGCACATCGTCACCGGCGTTGTGCCCCAGCGTGTCATTAATTTGCTTGAAGCGATCGCAGTCGAGATAGAGCAGCGCGAACCCCTCTTGCTCGCCGAGGGAGATGGCCTGCGCGAGCCGCGCTTCAAACAGGGCGCGATTGGGCAGTCCGGTGAGGGCATCGTGGGTCGCCTGATGGAGCAGGCTGGCATTTTCGCGGGCCTGCTGGGCCTGCCAGGCTTGCAGCTCGTCCAGCAGGGAGTTGAAGTCATCCCCCAGCTCGTTAATCTCGACGATATCGGCCGGTGGTGCCCGCATCCCCAGGGTGCGCTGTCGGCGTACCGAGTGGGCGACAAGTGCCAGTTTGCGCAGCGGTGCGGTGATGGAGACCTGCATCCGGTCAGCCACATAGAGTGCCACCAGTGCGCTCACTACCAGACAGACCACCATCGCCAGCAGCGCCGAGAGCAAAAACAACAACAGGTATTCACCGTGGCCGCGCAGCTCGATGGTGGCGATCTGCTCACCACCCCGCAGCATGGGGAGTTTGACAGGCCCCGGCATCAGCAGTTGGGCCAGATAGTCTTCGAGCGTCACCAGCGGGTTACTTCTGGGGCGCTCCCAACTGGCGAGCAGCTGGCCATTGGTCAGCACGATAGTGGCTTCGGCCACCTCTTCCTTGGCAACGATGCCGCTAAGTGCCTCGCTCGCCGCCTCCTCATCGTGGAACACCACCGCCGCCTCGGCGCTGTAGCTGATGGCGCGGGCTACCAGCTCCAGATTGTGGTCGGCGTAAAAACGCACCACCAGCAAGGCCACAAGGGTAAAAAAAAGCCCCGCCACGCTGACAGCTGTGATGGCGGCCACCAGATGGGTTCGCCCCAGGCTCTGACGCAGAGTCAGACGGCGGGGAGCCGCGCTCACCTGTCGTCTCATGGGACCCCCTGGTCGGCATGGGCCAGCTTGAGCACGGCGGGATGCACCCGCACGCCGCTCAGGGCCAGGGCATCGAGGTTCACTTTAAACCGCACCCGCTCGCTCTGCGGCGAGGCCTGCAGACAGAACACCGAACTGGTGGAACAGTCGTGGTTGTATTCGCTGATGCTGAGCACTGGGTGTCCCTGCAGGCGGGCAAACAACGCAAGCCGGGTCGGTTCGTCGAGCACCCCCAGATAGAGCACATCACACTGGCTGCTGATGGCCGGATCGCTCGCCTCGTAACGATTGACCTGAACGGTGCGACCATTGGCCTGACGATCGATGGTAAAGAGGGCGCCAGCATATTCGGTCGGCGCCGCCACGCACATGCGCAGCACCGCAGGTTCGGTGGGCCAGCGGGTATAGCTCAGAATATCGAGCACCAGCTCCCTGACCGCCATCGCCCGGCTCTCCGCTGCCGTTTCCGCCTGCGCGCGGGGCAACAGCAGCCCGAACGCCACCAGCAGGAGCGTCAGACGAGCAAGGGGACGGGGGAAAACGCGTAACAGCATGATCAGAACGTGGCCGCCTTGACAACACCGCAGCAGTGGCACTGCGGTTAGGGTAGATGAACTCTGATAGTAAGGTGGCTGACGCAGCTCTGACAACTCTCCCCTGCCCTCGTTTTCGGGCGCAGAGTCAATAAACGCAAGAGCCCGTCTGGTGACGGGCTCTGTGGTGGCAGGCATCCAGCGCGAGCTCATTTCTTGCTGATGCCATATTCCCGCAGCTTGTTGGCGATGGCGGTATGCGACACGCCCAGGCGCTTGGCCAGCTGGCGCGTTGACGGGAAGGCGGGATAGAGCCGGGCCAGCAACTGACTCTCGAAGCGCTTCACCGCATCGTCCAGATCCCCTTCGAACCACTCGTCGATGAGCGGCGCGGTGTCGGCCGCCACCGGCAGATCGATCTGCTCCGGCCCCAGCTCATCCCCTTCCAGCAGGGTCATGGCGCGGTAGAGACAGTTGCGCAGTTGGCGCACGTTGCCCGGCCAGCGGTAGGCGGTCAGATAGTCGGCCATGTTGCGGGTAAAGCGCGGACGGGGTCGCTGCAACTCGCTGGCAAAGCGGGAGACAAACTGCTGGGCCAGCACCATGATGTCTGCCTTGCGCTCGCGCAGGGGGGGCAGCGCCAGACTGAGCACGTTGAGACGATAGTAGAGATCCTCGCGGAAGGTTCCTTCGTGCACCAGATCCAGCAACTGCTTCTGGGTGGTGCAGATGAAACGCACGTTGACCTTCACCTCCTGCTCGTCACCGACCCGGCGGAACACCCCATCCTGCAGCACCCGTAAAAACTTGGTCTGCAGATGGGGAGACATATCGCCGATCTCGTCCAGCATCAGGGTGCCGCCGCTCGCCAGCTCCAGCACGCCGCGCTTGCCCTCGGTGTTGTTGCCAAAGGCGCCGGGGGCATAACCAAACAGCTCGCTCTCGGCCACGTTATCGGGCATGGCGGCGCAGTTGAGGGCCATAAAGGGGTGGCTGGAGCGCAGGCTGGCACCGTGACAAGCGCGGGCCAGCAGCTCCTTGCCGGTGCCGGTCTCACCGACAATCAGCAGCGGCGCGTCCTGCATCGCCAGTTTGCGCGCTTGCGACAGCACCTCTTTCATCTTGGGGCTCTCGGCCTGCAGATGCTCGAAGCCTCCCACTTCCACCGCATGAAGCGCGCTGAAGTGCAGGCCGACCCGACGGGCAGATTTGAGCACCACCACGGCCCCGGCCAGCGCCTGCTTGCCGCGGGCTTCTGCCACGAACAGCGGCATCAGATCTGCCAGATACTCTTCGCCATTGAAACTTAGCTTGCAGGTCTGCGGCTTGATCTCGCTCGCCTCCAGCCAGCGGGTAAAGGAAAAACCCTTGACCAGCGAACCGAGCGCCACGCCGCGCACCTCTTCCACCGGCAAGCCGAGGGTGGTGAGGGCCGACTGGTTGGCCTGGGTCACCTTGCCCTTGCTGTCGAGAGAGAAAACCAGATCCGGCAGCGCCTTGAGCAGCGCCTCGATTTCGTGGTGCTCTCGCTCGGAAGGCATGTAAGGGATGGTCTTGACGTCGTAGACGCCGGGAATGCGGCGGATCTCCGGCATCAAATGCTGAAAATCACTGAACTCCAGCTCGGGAAAGTTGAGATAGATGATGCCTGAGGTATCGATTTCGATGCCGCGCAGATCGATATTGTGCTCCACCAGGCGGTCGAGCAGTTCCCGGGTCAGGCCCAGGCGGTCTTCACAGCTGACTTCAAGACGCATTCGGGACACACTTCCTAGCTAACTCTATGAATGAGCGGATAATACAGTCTCGATCCCCCCAGTGCGAGCGCCAGCCCATAAAAATGCGGGCCTGCCCCGCTTTCGCGGGCAGGCCCGGGTCAACCGATGACGCTGATGTGTGGTGCGATTACCGGAGCAACTGATCGGTACGCGCCGCCATGATGAAGTCGTTGCGATGTAAACCGCCAATCTTGTGCGTCCACCAGCTGACGGTCACCTTACCCCACTCGGTCAGGATGGCGGGATGGTGAAACTCCGCCTCCGCCAGCTCCCCCAGACGGTTGGTAAAAGCCAGTGCCTCCTTGAAGTTGCGAAACGTAAATTCCCGCCGCAGTTGCAGCGCCCCCTCCTCCACCAGCGGCTGCCAGTCGGGAATAAGCTGCATCAGCTCGCGCAGCTCCTCATCGCTCACCTTGGGGGCATCGGCGCGACACGCTTCACACTGCTGGCTGGCCAGTTCGGACATGAGTTACTCCTGCTTGAATCAATGAAAAATTAATGAAAATGAAATAGGCTTGTTTGCTTTTGGTCAGCTCGCCTGTTTGCCAGCGGGAACCTCAAAGCGCGGCGGATAGAGGCCAAGCCGACTGGCCTCGGCCAGAGCAGCCATGATCTCCTCCCCGGTCAGCTGGTAGAGATGATCGAGACTCGGCAGCACAAAATAGGTGGGCTGCATGATGTCGATGCGATACGGGGTGCGCAGCACAGTCAGTAGATCGAAGGGTTGCAGCAGCGGTTTGCCACAGAGGGCATAGGCGGTCTCGCCGATGGAGGAGAGAATGCCGCCACCGTAGATACGCAGCCCGTCAGGTGTCGCCAGCAGACCAAACTCCACGGTGAACCAGTAAAGCCGCGCCAGAAAAACCCGCTGCTCCTTGCTCGCCTGTTGCCCCAACTGACCGTAGAGGTGGGTAAAGTGGGCAAATGCCGGATTGGTCAGCATGGCGCAGTGGCCGAAGATCTCGTGAAAGATATCGGGCTCTTGCAGGTAGTCGAGCTCGTCCCGGCTCCGGATAAAGGTCGCCACCGGAAACTGGCGATTGGCCAGCAGGGCGAAGAAGCGATCGAACGAGATAAGCGCAGGCACCGCCGCCACCGACCAGCCGGTCGCAGGCTGCAAGACGGCGTTGATCTCAGCCAGCTGAGGGATGCGATCACGGGGCAGCCCCAGCCTGTCGAGACCGGCCAGATACTCGTTACACCCCTTGCCATCGAGGGCGGCGAACTGACGTTCGATCAGGACCTGCCATGTGCCGTGCTCTTCGTTGCTGTAGTGGATCACCCCGTCAGCATCCGGCTGGTGGGCGGTGTAGAAGGTTGCCATCGCGGTTCCATCCTCTGGCGCCACATCAGGCGCCTTGCCGTTTCATCACGGTTTCACTGTAACGAAATGGCAACAAAAAAAGCAGCCGACCAATGAGTCGGCTGCCTGAAATAGTTGTAAATAAATTATGACAAGCAGCTAACCAATCCCCACTACAGCTTGACCATGATATGGCGCGGCACTGTGTAATCCTCCAGCGCATAGAGGGAGAGATCCTTGCCGTAGCCCGACATCTTCATGCCGCCGTGGGGCATCTCGGAGGTGAGCATGAAGTGGGTATTGATCCAGGTGCAGCCATATTGCAGGTGGCTAGCCACCTTGCTGGCGAGGCTCAGATCTTTGGTCCAGACCGACGAGGCGAGGCCATAGTCCGAGTCGTTGGCCCACTGCACCACCTGCTCGGCATCGTTGAAACGGGTCACCGACACCACGGGGCCAAACACCTCGCGCCGCACGATCTCATCCTCCTGACGGGCCCCGACAATCAGGGTCGGCTCGAAGAAGAAGCCGTTGCCTGGACGGATCTTGCCCCCCGCCGTCACCTCCACATGACCGCTGCTCTGAGCCCGCTCGACAAAGCTGGCGACCCGGTTGCGCTGTCTGTCCGAGATGAGCGGCCCCATCTCGACCCCCTCCTCGTACTGGCTGCCCACCTTGATGGAGGCCACCGCATCGGTCATGGCGGCGACAAACTTGTCATAGATCTTGCCCTGGGCATAGATACGGCAGGCAGCGGTACAATCCTGGCCGGCATTGTAGAAACCGAAGGTGCGAATGCCCGCCACCACCGCCTCCAGATCCGCATCGTCGAAGATGATGACCGGCGCCTTGCCCCCCAGCTCAAGGTGGGTGCGCTTCATGGTGCGGGCGGCGCTCTGCAGGATCTTCTGGCCGGTGGCGATATCGCCGGTGAGCGACACCATCCGCACCAGCGGGTGCTCCACCAGCGGCGCCCCCACGCTCTCACCTCGCCCGCAGATGACGTTGATGACACCACGGGGGAAGATCTCGCTGGCCAGCTCGGCAAGGCGCAGCGCGGTGAGCGGGGTCTGCTCGGAGGGTTTGAGCACCACCGTATTGCCCGCCGCCAGCACCGGCGCCATCTTCCAGGCCGCCATCATCAGCGGGTAGTTCCAGGGGGCGATACTGCCCACAACACCTATGGGGTCACGGCGGATCATGCTGGTGTGCCCCTCGAGATACTCCCCCGCCAGCGGCCCTTGCAGGCAGCGGGCCGCCCCGGCAAAGAAGCGGAAGCAGTCCACCACCGCGGGCAGCTCATCATTGAGCACCGCCAGATAAGGTTTGCCGCAGTTGAGGGATTCCAGCGCCGCAAACTCCTCGGCGTGGCGCTCGACGAGATCCGCCAGACGCAGCAGCAGGTTGCTGCGCTGGGCAGGGGTAGTGCGGCTCCACTGAGCGAAGGCGCGCTGGGCACCATTCACTGCCCGGTTCACCTGTTCGAACGAGGCTTCCGGCACGGCGGCGATCTGCTCGCCATTGGCCGGGTTGAGAATGGGTTCGGCCTGCCCCTCGCCGGTCACAAACTGGCCATCAATCAAGAGTTGGGTAGAGAGTTTCATGGTTGCATCCTTGCGCACGCGTTGAGTCATCATTTGCCACTGCCAGCGACATCGTGGGTGTCGCGAGTGAGGTAGTAGGCAAGCAAAATAGGGATAGTGGTGAAAGCCACTATGATGAGGGCCACCACGTTGGTGACCGGCCTGTCACGGGGACGGATCAGCTCCTGATACATCCAGATGGGCAGCGTGGTCTGCTGGCCCGCCGTGAAGGTGGTGACGATCACTTCGTCAAAGCTCAGGGCAAAGGCCAGCATGCCCCCCGCCAGCAGCGCCGTGGCCAAATTAGGCATAATCACGTAGCGCAAGGTCTGGAAGCCGTCGGCCCCGAGATCCATCGACGCCTCGATGAGGCTCTGGTTGGTGCGGCGAAAACGGGCCAGCGCATTGTTGTAGACCACCACCACACAGAAGGTGGCGTGGCCGATAACGATGGTCCAAAAGCTGAACGGGATCTCCATCAGACCGTAGGCCGAGCGCAGCGCGATACCGGTGACGATACCGGGCAGCGCGATGGGCAGCACCAGCAGGAGCGACACCACCTCCTGACCGAAGAAGCGGCTGCGGGCAATGGCCCCTGCCGCCAAGGTGCCGAGGATCATGGCTGCCAGCGTCGCCAGCCCCGCGACCTCCAGTGACAGCTGGATGGCACGCCACACATCGGGACGATTGAGGGTCACCTCGAACCACTTTAGGGTGAGTCCGGGGGGCGGAAACTGGTAACTCTTGCTCTCGCTGGTGAAGGCGTAGAGGAAGATAAACAGAATGGGAAAGTGCAGGAACAAGAGCCCACCGATGGCGGCGTACTTGAGCAGGCCCGAAGGGCGCTCTCCCTGACTGATCACTGAGCTAGCTGACATGACGGCCTCCTTGCTGCCGGTTCAAAGCGATAGAGTCAAAGCGCATCAAAGGCTCCTAACCGTTTCGCAATCGCCAGATAGATGGCGATGATAAGGATTGGCACCAGCGAGAAGGCGGCGGCAAAGGGCAAGTTGCCCGCCGTTCCCTGCTGCATGTAGACCACCTGACCGATATACATGGTCGAGTTGCCGATGATGCCGGGGATGATGTAATCACCGAGGGTCAGCGAGAAGGTGAAAATGGAGCCCGCCACCACACCGGGCAACGCCAGCGGCAGGATCAGGTTGCGAAAGGTCTGGGCAGGTGTCGCCCCCAGATCGCTGCTCGCCTCCAGCAGGGATCGCGGAATACGCTCCACCGCCGCCTGAATGGGCAGGATCATGAAGGGCAGCCAGACATAGACGAACACGATAAAGGTGCCGAGCCGCGAGAAGGATAGCGACGGGCCACCTATCACCGGCAGGGAGAGGATGGCATCGAGCAGCCACTCCAGCCCCATGCTGTCGGCCAGCCAGCTCACCACCCCCTCCTTGGCCAAAATCAGCTTCCAGGCGTAGACCCGCACCAGATAGCTGGACCAGAGCGGCAGCATGATCCCCACATAGAACAGCGCCCGGGTCTTGCCACTGGTGTAGCGCGCCATGTAGTAGGCAACCGGAAAACCGAGCAGGGCGCAGGCCAGGGTCACCAGCAGCGACATGCCGACGGTGCGGCCGATCACATCCAGATTCTCCGGCCTTAGCAGGGCGACGAAGTTTTGTAGCCCCAGCTCGTGGCGCACCTGACCGCTGAACTCGTCCAGCCCGAACAGGGAGTTGGAGAGCAGCATCAGCAAGGAGCCGACATAGATGATGCCGAGCCACAGCAGCGGCGGCCCCAGCAGGATCGCCAGCAGCAGGCCGGGTCGGCCATAGAGCAGGGTGGAGAGACGGCGCAGCGGCCTGAAACGGGCAGGGTCGGGCTGATGGTTCATGGCAAGACTCGCACTGTGAGGGGCACTCATGGCTGCGCCCCTTGATGAGTGGCGCTCAGGCGATGGATGGCCTGCTCCGGCCAGCTCAGGCTGACCTGGGTACCACGGCTCAGGCGGGCCTGCCCCTCATTGGGGTGGTTGACGATGATCTCGATCTGCTCCCCGAGGCTGACCCGATAACGGACGAAGGGGCCCAGATACTCCACCTCGCGGATCTCCCCCGACCAGCCTGGTGTGCCCGCCTCACCGAGCCGGATCCGCTCCGGACGCACCATCATCTGGCTGCCGTCACCGCACAACCGTCTGGCCTGCTCCCCTTCGAACAGATTGACAGTGCCGACAAAGCGGGCCACAAACGGCGTCGCCGGAGCGTCGTAGATGGTATCGGGGGCGGCTATCTGCTCAATCTTGCCCTGACTGAAGATGCAGATCCGGTCGCTCATGGAGAGCGCCTCCTGCTGATCGTGAGTGACGAAGATAAATGTGATGCCCAGCTGACGTTGCAACGCCTTGAGCTCAAGCTGCATCTGCTCGCGCAGTTTGAGATCGAGGGCCCCCAGCGGCTCATCCAGCAGCAGGATGCGTGGCTGGTTGATAAGCGCCCGGGCGATGGCGATGCGCTGGCGCTGGCCGCCGGAGAGCTGGCTTGGGCGGCGCTTGCCGACCCCGGGCAGTCGCACCAGCTCCAGCATCTCGTCCACCTTGCGGTAGCGCTCTGCCTTGGCCACCCCCTTGAGCATCAGGCCATAGCCGATGTTGTCGCGCACATCCATGTTGGGAAACAGGGCATAGTCCTGAAACACTGTATTGAGGTTGCGATCATAGGGCGGCACGGTGGAGCAGGGTTCGCCAAACAGGCGGATCTCCCCCTCGCTCGGGTACTCGAAGCCCGCGATCATCCGCAGGCAGGTGGTCTTGCCGGAACCGCTCGGCCCCAGCAGGGTAAAGAATTCCCCTGAGGGGATCTGGAAAGAGATGTCATCGACCGCCTTCACCTCGCCATAGTGGCGGCTGACCCGGTCAAATTGTACGGCGTTCATGGGGCATCCTTGTCTGTGCTGGGATGGGCCGGACTCCTGTCCGGCCCGCTTGATTATCCGGTTTGGGCAGTTGTGCAGAGGAGCTGCAGCTCACCCCGGCTTAGCGACCACCCAGGATGGCGATATAGTCGGAAACCCAGCGGTAATAGGGCACACAGGTTCCCTGGCTCTTGCACTGGGAGACCGGGGTGCGCCAGAAACGAACCCGATCGAAGTTGTCGATACCGTTGGTCTTGCACCCGGTCGGGCCAAGCAGGGCATTGCCCTCACAGGCGGCGGGCACCACAGGCACCGAGCCAAACCAGGCGGCGAGATCCCCCTGCAACTTGTTGCTCAGGGAGTATTCCAACCACTTGTAGGCACAGGTCAGGTTCTTGGCATCGCTGTGCACCATGCTGGTATCGGCCCAACCGGTCACGCCCTCTTTAGGCACAGTGGTGGCAATGGGCTGCTTGTCGGCGATCAGGGTATTGGCCTGGAACGGCCAGGAGCCTGACGCGACCACCCCTTCGTTCTTGAAGTCATCGATCTGGACGAAGGCATCATGCCAGTAGCGTCCCACCAGCTGACGCTGCTTGCGCAGTAGATCGAGGGAGGCCTTGTACTGATCCTCGTTCAGCTCGTAAGGATCCTTGATGCCCAGCGCGGGCTGATGGGTCATCAGATAGAGGGCGGCATCGGCGATGTGGATCGGGCCGTCAAAGGCCTGTACCCGTCCCTTGTTGGACTTGCCATCCGCCAGAGTCTGCTCCTCGAACACCACGTTCCAGGAGTCCGGCGCCTTGGGGAACACCTTGGTGTTGTACATCAGGATATTGCCGCCCCACTGGTAGGGCACGCCGTAGTGCTTACCATCCACCGTATGCCAGGGGGCATTTTGCAGCCGGGGATCAATCTTGCTGTAACTCGGGATGAGCGCCAGATTGAGCGCCTGCACCTTGCCACCGGCAATCAGACGCAGACTGGCATCGCCGGAGGCGGTCACCAGATCGAAGCCCCCCTCGTTCATCAGCGCCACCATCTCGTCCGAGGTGGCCGCCGTCTTGACGTTCACCTTGCAGCCGGTTTCTTTCTCGAATCCGGTCACCCAGTCGTAGTTCTTGTCGGTCTCGCCACGCTCAACGTAGCCAGCCCAGGCCACGATATTGAGCTGGCCTTCACCCTTGCCGAGCTCGGTCGGGGCAGCCTGGGTCTGGCCTGCCAGCAGCGCCGGAACAAGAGCCAGCATCAGAGGGGTCAATTTCATCATGCACTCCTTGCATTGTGTTGACTTGCATCAGGTGAAGGAACGCCACCATGGGCGTTAACATCCTGTTAACCAGCAATGAGCTTAGGGGAGTGGCAATACGATGAATATTTCAATTTTTGGTGGCTCAGGTATCAGCTAAATCGATATCGAGTGCAGATGAATCTGATTTTTGGTGGCTACCCCGCAAGAGATGGCTAGCGAGGGAGCGCCTGACGGGCCCGCAACCGGCTCTGATCCCGCGCAATATCGATAAATTCCCGCGCCGTCCAATCCAGCCGAGAACCACGGCGCCACACCAGCCCGATATCGATGGCGGGAATGGGCTCCTTGATGGGGCGCGCCTCGACCCGCTCCTGCTCCAGCGACCAAGGGCGATAGGCAAAATCGGGCAACAGGGCGACCCCGAGCTGGCTGGCGACCAGACTACGCACCGCCTCCACCGACGCGGTGCGCAGCACGATACGGGGGGCGATGCCGTAACGGCGCAGGCCGCCACCGATGATCTGATCGAGCTGATCGGCGGTCAGCGAGATCATCGGCTCCTCCCCCAGCGCGGTGAGCGAGAGGGTCGATTCGACGCAGAGCGGGTGGTTGGCGGCCAGCCAGAGCCGCAGCGGCGAGCGGGTCAGCAGCTCGGTATCGAACGCCTCTTGCCGGATGGTACGGTTGGTCATCAGGATCCCCACATCCACCTCGCCGTTGACGATCTGGTGCTCCAGAAAAGGCTGTTCATCCTCCTTCACCTCGATCTGTACCGCCGGAAAGGCGCGGCGAAAGCGGCCAAGCGCCTCTGAGAGGTAGTAACCCGCCACCAAGGTGGTCACGCCGATGGTGAGTCGCCCCTGATCCTGCTGGGCCACCGCTTTGAGGGAGTGGCTCGCCTCGGTCATGGCGCCGAGAATACGGCGGGCGTGGAGCAAAAACTGGTGGCCCTGAGTGGTGAGGGTGACGCCACGCGGGTTGCGCTCGAACAGGGGAGCGCCCAGCTCGGTTTCCAGCTCGCGAATGGCGCTGGTCACCGCCGACTGGGAGATATGAAGCTCGGCGGCGGCGCGGCTCACTGAGAAGCTGTCGGCCACGGCCACAAAATAACGGATCTGGCGAAAGGTAAAGTTCATCGGGCATCCTTGCCGATTGGTACGATGAGTGTGATTGGTAAGATTGACTGCCAGCTTAACCGTAAACGGGCGCCTCGCCAAAGTCGGGCACCATGCTGCCAACGCAATGATCTGCCGATTAAAACCATGCCCCTGCGGCTTGGCGAGCACGACAGGGGCATGGGTCATCGCAGCAAGGTGCAGATAGGGCTATCAGGATTTGTTGAGATACCCCGCCAGCTGACCCACCAGCCGCTTGCGCAGCTCGCCGAGTTTCGGTTTCTCGTCCGCACACCAGGGCAGCGGACGGCACGCTTCGATGGTGCGCAGGCCAAGGCGAGCGGTAAGCAGCCCGGCCCCCACCCCTTGCGCCGCGCGGGCAGAGAGCTTGGCGGCAAACTCGGCGCCCAGCAAGTCCATCCCCACCTCGGTCACCAGCTCGGTGGCACCGGCGTAGAGCATGTTGCGAAACACCTGACGGATGAGGCGTATGCGACTCCAGTAGCCAAGCTCGATGGCGTAGACATCGGCGATATCCTCGATCATCCGCAGGTTGCGCCACAGCATCAGCATCATGTCGACGGTAGCGAGCGGACTCAGCGCCACCAGCACAGCGGCCTCCCCCGACCATTTAGCCACCCGCGCCTGGGCCAGCTTGTCGCGCTCGGCGAGCACCAGCTGGCTATAGAGGGTCAGCACTTCCCGATCGCTGTGGCTCTCGTCGAGCTGGGCCAGCCAGGTTTGATACCCCTCGCGCCCCTTGTCGCCACTTTTGACCGCCAACCCTTCGCAAAAGGCCTGCCCCTGCCCGACTCCCTGATGAGCAAGCAGATCTTCTGCTCGCGAGCGCACATCCTGACGCCGCTTGAGGGTGCGCAGCCGCAGCCACTCGCGCCCCACCACGCTGGCGGTCCCCGCCGCCACCAGCGCCGAGGCCGCCAGCCAAGCGCTGCCCCAGAGCGGGGTGGTGAGGAATTGATCGTAAAGAAAGGCGCCATACTGGCCCAACGAGAGCAGACCGACTGCCCCAAGCCCCCAGGCCAGCAGCCGATGGCGGCGGCGCGGTTTGATGACGAGGGCGCTCTCCACCTCGGTGAACTCGTCCAGCTCATCTAGACGCTCGAAACTCGCCTCCTCCAGCCGCTGGGCTGGTGCGGGCGGTCGCTCGTCACTGGCCACCGTCATGGCAGGCTCAAGGATCACCTTGCCCTGCAGTGGTGGCCGCTCTTTTATCTGATCGTTCATCGCATTGTTCTCCTGTGCGCAACCTTCGGCTCAGGTGCCAAGACCGCACACCGTTATTCGAGGTGATCCCCGAGCAGAAACTCCAGCGCCGCATCGAGCCGGATATGGGGCAACGCCTGATGGGCGCTCATGGGCATGGGGCGAAACGCCTGAAAATCAAAGCCCTGACTGTTCCACCACTGCACAGGCGGAATATGGGGAGGCACCTCCCCGGGGAATAGCAGCAGCGGCTCACCGTTCAGGCTGGTGCCACGGATGGCGGGGAACTCGCGGCCATTGGCCACCCCCTTGCCCACTTCCGTCGCCTTGATGGCGGCGAGCGCCAGACACTCGGTAGTGATCCCCTCAAAACGGGCCTGGCCGCGGCCACTGCGCACCAGATGCTGCAGCAGTGAGACCATGGGCGCATGCTGCTCGGGGGTGACGTGATCGGCCTTGCTCGCCACAAACAGCAGTTTGTCGATACGGGGCGAGAAGAGCCGCCGCCACCAGTTGCTCTTGCCGTAGGCAAAGCTCTCCATGATGCGGGCGATGGCCTGCTGCATGTCACCAAAGCTGGCCGCCCCTGCGTTGAGGGGCTGCAGGCAGTCCACCAGCACGATCTGGCGATCAAAGCCGGCAAAGTGCTGCTCATAAAAACCCTGCACCAGATGCTGTTTGTACTGCTCGAAGCGCTGCTTGAGAGTGGCGTAGAGGGTGCCATCGGCGGGCTCTCCGGCGGGCATCTCCCACACCCAAGGCACAAATTGCAGCATGGGGGCACCGGCATACTCCCCCGGCAAGACGAAACGGCCGGGTTGGATCAGATGCAGCCCCAGCTCCTGTTTACAGGCGTGCAGATAGGCGGTGTAGCGCTCGGCCAGCTCAGCCACCGGCCGCTCTTCGAAGCGCTGCTCAGCCTGCCACCCGGGTGTCAGCCAGCTGGCGGCAAGTGCCTGCAGCTCTGGGCGACGAAGCTGCTCGCGTACCTGTTCGCTCCACTGCTCGTAGCTCATCTCAAGGAGCGGCAAGTCGAGCAGCCACTCCCCGGGGTAATCCACCAGATCCACGTAGAGGGTGGAGATCTCCCCCAGATGCTTGCGCAGGGGGTGGCGGGTGCGATAGCGAATTTCGAGGCGCACCTCGGCCACGCCGCGGGTGGGCTCGGGCCAGGCCGGTGTCTCGCCAAACAGGGAGTCGAGGCCGCGCTCGTAGGCAAAGGTGGGGATGTGGGCATTTTGCTGTGGCACCCGGCGGGCACCGAGGATGCGCCCCTGACGCAGGGCATCCCACAACGGCAAACGGCCGTCGATGGCCGCGTGTTCCAGCTGGTTGACCAGCGCCGTGATAAAGGCGGTTTTGCCGCTGCGAGAAAGGCCGGTCACCGCCAGCCGAATATGGCGATCCCGCACCCGGTTCACCACGTCGTTCGCCTTGTGTTGCAGGCGAGTCAACTTCTGTTCCAGTTTATTGAGTATCAAGGCTTGACCCGTTCTCCCTTGGTGGTTGCATCCGGCGTGCTCAGCCGTGCGAGAGGTCGACCGCTTATCCACGTCTGGATAGTTGTCGTCGATGGTGGATCATCGCAGAAGATTCCACCATCGACATTGAGTGCTTTGGCAAGCACTACAGCTTGCGAAATTCCCGCTGCAGGGTGAACTCCCTGGAGGTCACCAGCTTCTCGATCCGCTGAACTCTGGGCTCCAGCGCGTCAAGTTCCTGCGCGATGCGGCCCAGCGCCTGATGAGGGGTGATCCCCGCCTGCCAGCTGCGCGCTTTCATCCGCACCTCGGCAAAGTCGGCATCCTCTTGCGAATAGAGGGTGACCGGCTTTTTGTCGAGCAAGAACCAGGCAGCGATATAGGCGGTGAAGGTAATGAAACCGGCGAAGATAAGGCCACTGATGGCTAGCAGCCGCACGATCCAGGTCTCCACCCCGAAATACTCTGCCAAACCGGCACAGATCCCGGCTATCTTGCCACGCTGGGGATCGCGATAGAGGTTACGCCCTTCACGACTGACACTGCTCATACCTTGTTCCTCCAACCGGGTACTTCCGCATCCAGAATCGACTCCAGCGCGCCCACTCGTTCCTGCATCTTCTCGGTGCGAGCCAGCAGCCCTTGCAGCTGTTCCCGCTCGTTATCGGCAAGACCGGCGCCAATCCGCCCCTTGGCACGATAGTGCAGCACCAGCCAGATGGGGGCTACCACCACCATGAAGACCACCATGGGAACCATCAATACGCCCAGCAGATCTTCCATCTGTTACTCTCCCTGTTTGCCTTCGCTTTTGCTGTCGCCCTGGCCCAGCTTCTGGCGCATGGCTTCCAGCTCACGGCTTATCTGATCATCTACTTCCAGCTCGGCAAACTGCTGCGCCAGCGCCTTGTCGGACTGACCCAGATCGGCGCGCGCTTCCATTTCGTCGATGCGACGCTCCATCCGCTCGAACTTGCTCACCACCGCCTGACTCTCGCCACGGGCTACCTGGCTCTGCACGTTGAGACGGCTGCTGGCCGCTTCGGTGCGAATGGCCATCGCCTTTTGACGGGCGCGGGCATCTTCCAGCTTGGCTTCGAGCTGGCGGATCTCCTCACCCAGCTTCTCGATGCCGCTGTCGACCGCTTGCTGCTCGCGGTAGAGGGTCTCCGACAACTCGGTCTGTTTCTTCTTCTCGATAAGGGCGGCACGGGCCAGATCTTCACGCCCTTTGGTCAGGGCCAGCTCGGCCTTGGCTTGCCACTCGTCGACCCGCTCTTGATGACGGGCGACCTGACGACCAATCTCTTTCTGGCTGGCGAGGAAGCGGGCCAGATTGGAGCGCTCCTTGACCAGCTCGTCCTCCATCTCCTGGATGATCAGGCGCACCATCTTCTGGGGATCTTCTGCCTTGTCGAGCAGGGCCGTCAGGTTGGAATTGATGATGTCGGCCAGACGGGAAAAAATACTCATGATTGCACTCCTGTTATTGGTATGGCGTTGTTTCTCCATTGACAATGGCAACTTGTGTGCCAATCTGGAACAAAATTTAACTTGTTGATTTATATGGGAAGAATAGCCGAATTGCAAGATACCTCGCGCAAGTGATGATTAAAATCACCAACTTTTGGTAAGATTGACCAGCTTTTACAACTGACAGGGATCACTATGACCACGGCCACGGAAAGCCTGCTGGGGGAATCCAACGCATTTCTCGAGATCATTGAGCAGGCCTCACGGCTCGCCCCGCTGCGCAAACCCGTGCTGATCATCGGTGAGCGGGGAACGGGCAAGGAGCTGATCGCCCACCGCCTACATTATCTCTCGGCGCGCTGGGATCAAAGCTTTGTCACCATCAACTGCGCCACCCTGAGCGAGAGCCTGCTGGAAACCGAGCTGTTCGGTCATGAAGCGGGGTCGTTTACCGGCGCGGCCAAGCGCCATCAGGGCCGCTTCGAGCGGGCCGATGGCGGCACCCTGTTCCTCGACGAGCTGGCCACCACCAGCGCCAGGGTGCAGGAGAAGTTGCTGCGGGTCATCGAGTATGGCGAGTTCGAGCGAGTGGGTGGGGCCAAGCCCCTCAAGGTGGATGTGCGGCTGGTCTGCGCCACCAACGAGGATCTCCCTGCGCTGGCCGACAAGGGGCAGTTTCGCCACGATCTGCTCGATCGGCTCGCGTTTGATGTGATCACCCTCCCCCCCTTGCGGGAGAGGCGGGAAGATATCCTGATGCTGGCGGAGCACTTCGCCCACAGCATGACCCGGGAGCTGGGCTATCCGCTGTTTGCCGGTTTCTCGCGCAAGGCAACCCAGCTGCTGCTGGATTACCACTGGCCGGGCAACGTGCGGGAGCTGAAGAACGTGGTGGAGCGCAGCATCTATCGTCAGGGCAATCCCCAACTGCCGCTCTCGACCCTGGTGCTCAACCCGTTTGATTCCCCCTGGCGACCACAGGTCACGCAACCTGCGCAAGAGGCCCGAAGCGAGGTACAATCTGCATCCCCCCTCGCCTTGCCGCTCGATCTCAAGCAGGCGGTGGCGGAGTACGAGATTAATTTACTCAAGCAAGCGATGCAGCAATCCCAGTATAATCAGCGCAAAGCCGCTCAACTGCTGGCCTTAAGCTATCACCAGTTCCGTGGCATGCTGCGCAAATATCAGCTGCTGGATGGCGATAGCGATGCAGAACAAGAGTGAAGGAGCGCGGTTGATGCCGACTCCAGCAACACGCCAGCCTTCGCGCTGGCACATTTGTATCAAAACGTGCGTACAAAACCCCAATAAGAACATGGTTCAACAATGAGAATGCTCACACCCTTGCTGCTGGGTCTGCTGGTGCTGGTCACCGGCTGCCAGAAGCAACCCGAGGCCTCCAAAACCGGACTCATCTATTGTGCTGAGGGATCCCCCCTCTCCTTCAATCCCCATGTTTCCAACTCCGGGGTGACACTGGATGCCAGTGCCCGTCCGCTCTACGACCGCCTGCTGGAGGTGAACCCCAACACCCTGGCGCTGGAGCCGGCGCTCGCCACCAACTGGCATGTCAGCGAGGATGGCCTCACCTATACCCTGACCCTGCGCAAGGGGGTGACGTTTCACCATACCCCCTGGTTCAAGCCCACCCGCACTTTCAATGCCGATGATGTGGTCTTCACCTATGCCCGCCAGCTTGACGAGCAGCACCCCTATCACAATGTCTCCGGCGGCGATTACCCCTACTTCTATAGCCTGGGGCAAGATCTGCTGATCAAACGGGTGAGCAAGAAGGGGCCGCAGACGGTGGTATTCGAGCTGAACCAGCCGAACGCCTCCTTCCTCGCCACTCTGGCCAGCGACTATGCGGTGATCCTCTCCGCCGAATACGCCGAGCAGATGTTGCAGGCGGGCACGCCAGCCCTGCTGGATAGCCGCCCCATCGGCACCGGGCCGTTCAGCTTCAAGGTGTATCGCCACAACGAGTTCATCCGCTATCTGCGCCACCCTGGCTACTGGGACGGCGATGCCAAGATTGAACAGCTGGTCTACGACATCACCCCCAAATCCGCCAAACGGCTGGCCAAGCTGCTGACCGGCGAGTGCGACGTAATGAGCACTCCTTCCGCCAGCCAGCTCTCGGTGATCAAGCAAAATCCGGCGCTCAGTCTCTCGGTCCAGTCGGGGATGAACGTCGCCTTTTTGGCCCTCAATACCCGCAAGCCGCCATTCAACAACGTCAAGGTGCGGCAGGCCATTGCCAGCGCCATCAACATCGACAACCTGTTGCAGGCGGTCTATTTCGATACCGGCCTGCCCGCCAACAGCCTGCTGCCGACCCTCTCATGGGGTTACAACCCCAGCCTGCCCGAGCGCAAACCCGACCTGAAACGGGCGCGCCAGCTGCTCAAGGAGGCGGGACTGGAGAAAGGGTTCGAGATGCAGGTGCTGGTACAGCCGGACGCCCGCCCCTACAACCCGGATGCGGTCAAGACCGCCCAGCTGATCCGCAGCGATCTGGCCAAGGTCGGGATCAAGCTCAAGATCGTGCAACGGGAGTGGCCGGTGATCGAAGGCCGCCTCACCAAGGGGCAGTACGACAGCCTGCTGTCGGGCTGGATTGCCGATAACGCCGATCCGGACAATTTCTTCCGCCAGTTGCTGAGCTGCTCGGCAGTGGAGCGCGGCAACAACTACAGCCGCTGGTGCAGTCCGGCCTTCGATCAACTGCTGGATGATGCGGTCACCACGCCCCAGCTCTCGTTCCGGCTGCGCAACTACTACTATGCCCAGACCCTGCTTAACGAACAGCTGCCGCTGATCCCGCTGGCGCACGCCTTGCGTACCCAGGTCAGCCGCAGCGACATCGAGGGGCTGACGCTGATGCCCTTTGGCGGCACCTCCTTCAACCAGGCTCACAGGGAGTAAGCATGCTTCTATACACCTTGCGCCGCATCAACCTTCTGCTTATCACTCTGCTGGCGCTGACCTTTGTTGCCTATCTGCTGGAGTATCGGCTGATCGGCCATCAGCTCAGCTTCTGGAGCGGCTATCCCGACTTCCTGCGCCGCATTTTCGCAGGTGACCTGGGGCTCTCCAGCGTCTCCGGGCTACCGGTGCTGGACGAAATTCGCCACTACTTCCCGGCGACCCTGATCCTCTGTCTGGCGGCGTTCGCCATCTCGCTGCTGGTGGGCATTCCCCTCGGCACCCTGGCGGCCCTGTCACAGGGCAAGACGCTGGATCTCTCCATCATGACTGCCGGTCTTATCGGCTATGCGGTGCCGGTATTCTGGCTGGCGCTGCTGGTGGTGATGCTCTTTTCGCTGGATCTCGGCTGGTTGCCTGCCTCCGGGCAGATCAGCCTGCTCTACGACGTGCCCCCCATTACCGGCATCGCGGTGATCGATGTGCTGCTCAGCAACGAGCCCTGGCGGCAAGCGGCACTGCACGATGCCCTGCGCCACCTGATCCTTCCGTCACTGGTGCTGGCGGTGGTACCCACCACCGAGGTGATCCGCCATGTACGCAGCTCCCTCATCGACGTGATGAAGCAGAACTACATCAAGGCAGCGGCGAGCCGGGGCCTTTCCAAGGCGCAGATCGTCTGGCGCCATGGTCTGAAGAACGCCCTGCCGCCGGTACTGCCACTGCTGGGTCTGCAACTGGGCAGCGTGCTCACCTCCGCCATGATCACCGAGGTGGTGTTCGAGTGGCACGGGATCGGCCGCTGGCTCATCAGCAGCATCGCCCTGCAGGATTACGCCGCCATTCGCGGCGCGACCCTGGTGGTAGCCAGTTTCGTGATCCTGACCAGCGTCAGCACCGAGTTACTGACCACCCTTATCTATCCGGCACGGCGCAAAGAGTTGTATGCCAAACAAGATTGAACGCGCTCATGGCGTGACCAGGAGCCATGTACCCTATGCAAGATAAATCGAACATCTATCCCGAGCTCAAGATCCTCTCGCCCCTTGAGCAGACGTGGGCCTCCTACAGCCGCAATCCGTTGGCGATGGCGGGGCTCTGGTGCTTTTTGCTGTTGCTGCTCATCACGCTGGTGGGGCCGCTGGTCGTCCCTTACGGCATCGATGAACAGCACACCGACAAGCTGCTGCTGGCCCCCTCCTGGGCGGCGACCGGCAACATCGACTACTTCCTCGGCACCGACGATCTGGGGCGCGACATGCTCTCCCGGCTGGTGGTAGGGGCGCGTCTCACCTTCGGCTATGCGCTGGTCGTGGTGGTGATCGCCATGGTGGTAGGCTCCGCCATCGGTATCCTCGGCGGGATGAGCAAGGGACTTAAATCGAGCGTGCTGCACCACCTGCTCGATACCCTGCTCTCCATCCCCTCCCTGCTGATGGCCATCATCATGGTAGCCATCATGGGGCCGGGTTTTGGCAATACCCTGATAGCCATTACCCTGGCGTTGATCCCGCCCTTTATCCGGGCCACCTACAACGCAGTACATGCCGAGATGCAGAAGGAGTACATCACCGCCAGCCGCCTCGATGGCTCGCCCCCCTTCCGGATCATGCGTCTGGCTATTTTGCCCAACATTGTCGAGACCCTGGTGGCCCAGACCACCCGCACCTTGTCGGCGGCCATTCTCGATATCTCGGCGGTCGGTTTTCTCGGCCTCGGCGCCCAATCTCCCCAACCGGAGTGGGGCACCATGCTGGCCGATTCGAGCGACCTCATCTATCTCGCCCCCTGGACCGTCACCCTGCCCGGCATCGCCATCCTGTTCAGCGTGCTGGTGACCAATTTAGTTGGTGAAGGCATTCGCGAAGCACTCAAAGAGGGGAATGACTGATGCCGCTGCTCGACATTCGCAATCTCACCATCGAGATCGACACCCCGCAAGGCAAGGTCAAGGCGGTGGACAAGGTGAGCCTGACCCTGACCGAGGGGGAGATCCGCGGTCTGGTGGGTGAATCCGGCTCAGGTAAAAGTCTGATCGCCAAAGTGATCGTCGGCATCGAGAAGGACAACTGGACGGTGCGTGCCGACCGGATGCGTTTCAACGACATGGATCTGCTGACCATGGCCCCCAAGGAGCGCCGTCGCATCATGGGCCGCGAGATCGCCATGATCTTCCAGGACCCCATCAGCTGTCTCGACCCCTCCGAGGAGATCGGCACCCAGCTGGAAGAGGCGATCCCGACCGATTCGTTCGAGGGGCAGTTCTGGCAGCGCTTCCAGTGGCGCAAGAAGAAGGCCATCGCCCTGCTGCACCGGGTCGGCGTCAAGGATCACCGCAAGGTGATGCGCGCCTATCCCCACGAGCTGTCGGATGGCATGTGCCAGAAGGTGATGATCGCCATGGCCATTGCCAACCAGCCGCGTCTGCTGGTAGCCGACGAGCCCACCAGCGCCATGGAGTCCACCACCCACTCCCAGATCCTGCGACTGCTGGACAAGATGAACAAGCTGGGCAATACCACCATCCTGATCATCAGTAACGATATCGCCGCCATCGCCAACCTGACCGATACCATCAACGTGATGTATTGCGGCCAGATGGTGGAAGTGGGCACCCGGGAGCAGATCCTCGAGACCCCGCACCACCCCTATACCGATGCCCTGCTCAAATCGATCCCCGACTTTGACAAGCTGGTGCGCCACAAGTCGCGCCTCGAGACCCTGCCCGGCGTCATTCCGCCACTGCAGCATCTGCCCATCGGCTGCCGTCTGGGGCCACGCTGCCCCTACGCCCAGAAGCAGTGCGTGCAGACCCCGCTGATGAACAAGATCAAGGGCCATCAGTTCAGCTGTCACTTCCCGCTGAACATGGAGGAGCCGAAAAAATGATGACCGTTAATGCCCCTATGAAGGAGCCCCGCTTGTGATCGAGCCGTCCCTGTTGCAGGTCAGAGGCCTTAGCAAAACCTACCAGAACCGTACCGGTCTGTTCCGTCGTCAGGCGGTGGAGGCGATCAAGCCTCTCTCGTTCGATCTCGAAGTGGGCCAGACCCTCGCCATCGTCGGCGAGGCAGGCTCAGGCAAGAGCACCCTCGCCCGCATTCTGGCCGGGATGATCGAACCCACCAGCGGCGACATCGCCATCGACGGCCAGCTGATGGTGCACGGTGATTACCAGACCCGCTGCAAACTGCTGCGGATGATTTTTCAGGATCCCAACACCTCGCTGAACCGCAAGATCCGGGTCGGCCAGATCCTGGAGACGCCGCTGCGTCTCAACACCGAGATGACCGAGGAGGAGCGCAGTGAGAAGGTGGTACAGACCCTGCGTATGGTGGGGATGTTGCCGGATCACGCCCTGTTCTATCCGCAGATGCTCTCCTCCGGTCAGCAGCAGCGGGTGGCGCTGGCGCGAGCTCTGATCCTCAACCCCAAGATAGTGGTAGCCGATGAGGCGCTCTCCACCCTGGATATCTCGGTACGCTCCCAGATCATCAACCTGCTGCTGGAGATGCAGGAGACCATGGGGCTAAGCTATGTGCTGGTGGCCAACGATTTGGGTATCGTCAGCCATATCAGCGACGAGGTGCTGGTGATGCATGAAGGCCGCGTGGTGGAGCGCGGCAAGACCCTCAAGGTGTTTGCCGATCCCCAGCATGATGTGACCCGTCGCCTGATCCAGAACTACAACAACGAATACCGCAAATAGAGAGGCGCTGGCCCCTCCCCTTGCCGCAGTTTTTCGCCGAGCTCACACGGCGGGATCAAAAAAGCCCACTGCATGCAGTGGGCTTTTTGTTATCGGTGTCGCCGCTTAGGCTTGCAACAGCAGACGGTTGATGCGGGAGACGAAGCTCGCCGGATCATTGAGCCCACCCTGCTCGGCCAGCTGAGCCTGCTCGTGCAGCAGGGTGACCCACTCGCCGAACAGCGCTTCGTCCTGGATGGTATCGAGCTTCTTCACCAAAGCGTGGTCGGGGTTCAGTTCCAGAATGTACTTCTGCTCCGGCACCGGCTGACCGGCGGCGCGCATCAGCTTGATCATCTGGGTGCTCATGCCGTGGTTATCGGTGACGATGCAAGACGGCGAGTCGGTCAGACGGTGAGTGACACGCACCTCTTTCACTGCATCGCCCAGGCTCTTCTTGACCCGCTCAACCAGACCGGCGTTGGCCTTCTCGGCCTCTTCCTGCGCCTGCTTGGAGGCTTCATCTTCCAGCTCGCCGAGATCCAGCTCGCCACGGGTGACGGAGATAAGCTGCTTGCCGTCGAACTCGGTCAGGTGGCTCATCAGCCACTCATCCACTCGCTCCCACATCAGCAGCACTTCGACACCCTTCTTGCGGAAGATCTCGAGGTGCGGGCTGTTCTTGGCTGCGGCATAGGAGTCAGCAGTGATGTAGTAGATCTTCTGCTGGCCTTCTTTCATACGGCCAACATAATCCTCAAGAGAGACAGTCTGGGCTTCGCCCTCGCCAGCGGTGCTGGCAAAGCGCAGCAGTTTGGCAATCTCTTCGCGGTTGGCGTGATCCTCAGCCGGGCCCTCTTTGAGCACGTTACCGAACTCGCTCCAGAACTTGGCGTACTTCTCGGCATCGTCCTTGGCCAGCTTGTTGAGCATGGTCAAGACCCGCTTGGAGCAGGCTTTGCGCAGGGAGACAGTCACTTTGTTGTCTTGCAGAATTTCACGGCTGACGTTGAGCGGCAGATCGTTGGAGTCCAGCACCCCTTTGACGAAGCGCAGGTAGGTCGGCATAAACTGCTCGGCGTCGTCCATGATGAAGACGCGCTGCACGTAGAGCTTCAGACCGTGCTTCTGCTCGCGGTTGTAAAGGTCGAACGGTGCACGGGCCGGCACGTAGAGCAGGCTGGTGTACTCCTGCGCCCCTTCCACCCGGTTGTGACCCCAGAGCAGCGGATCTTCGAAGTCATGAGCGACGTGCTTGTAGAACTCCTGATACTCCTCGTCCTTGATATCTTTCGGGTTGCGGGTCCACAGTGCAGTCGCGCGGTTGACCTGCTCCCACTCGCCCGGGGTGCCTTTGATCGTCTCGCCATCCTCTTCGCGATCCGGGGTACCCTCTTTGAACATCTCCACCGGCACGCTGATGTGATCGGAATATTTGCTCACCACGGAGCGCAAACGCCAGTCATCGAGGAACTCTTCCTCCTCGGCGCGCAGGTGCAGAATAACGTCGGTACCGCGACCGACTTTGGTCACGTCAGCCACGGTGAAGGAGCCTTCCCCTTCCGATTCCCACTGCACACCCTGCTCCGGAGCGGTACCAGCAGCGCGGGACACCACGGTCACCTTGTCGGCCACGATAAAGGCGGAGTAGAAACCGACCCCAAACTGGCCGATCAGCTGGGAGTCACGTCCCTGATCGCCGGAGAGGTTTTTGAAGAATTCTGCGGTGCCGGACTTGGCGATGGTACCCAGGTGCTCGATCACCTGATCACGGGTCATACCGATCCCGTTATCAGAGATGGTCAGGGTTCGCTTCTCTTTGTCCACCACCAGACGCACACGCAACTGGCCGTCGTTTTCGAACAAAGAGGCATCGGAAAGCGCCTTGAAGCGCAGCTTGTCCGCCGCATCAGAGGCGTTAGAGATCAGCTCGCGCAGGAATACTTCTTTGTTGGAGTAGAGGCTGTGAGCCATCAGGCTCAGCAGTTGTTTGACTTCAGTCTGAAAGCCGTGGGTTTCGGCATGAACACTTTGGGTCATGGACCAATCCTCAGAAACATCGGGTTGAACATATGCCCAACCTAGATGGGGACGGCCAATCAAATATCAAGGGGCGAGTGTGCAATCCTGCTCACTCGCCCCTTCAAACCCGCTCAAGCGGCTATTTATTGCCCAGCTCGTCCCCTGTTTATGCGGGGTAGCAGGCAAGCTCGCCTTGCTATTTCAAGCGCTGACGTCCCATCAGGGAGTGCGACAGCGTGGTGCCATCCACCAGCTCCAGCTCGCCCCCTACCGGCACCCCGTGGGCGATGCGACTCACCTCCACCCCGGCATGACGGGCCATGTCGGCGATGTACCAGGCGGTGGCATCCCCTTCGATGGTGGGGTTGGTGGCGAGAATCAGCTCGCTGATGTGCTCTTCCTTTAGACGGCGCTCGAGAATATCGAGCCCCAGCTCCTCCGGGCCGATGCCGTCCAGCGGCGACAGATGGCCCATCAGCACGAAGTAACGACCGGAAAACTGACCGGTCTGTTCGATGGCCGCCACGTCCGCCGGACTCTCCACCACACAGAGCAAGCCATTCTCTTCCCGCTTGGGATTGGCGCAGATATCGCAGCGATCGTTCTCGGTAAAGGTGCGGCAGTGGCTGCAATGACCGATCTCGGTCAGGGCGCGAGAGAGCAGCTGGGCCAACCGCAAACCGCCGCTGCGCTCACGCTCGAGCAGGGTAAAGGCCATCCGCTGGGCAGACTTGGGCCCCACCCCCGGCAATACCTGCAGGGCTTTCATCATCTCATCGAGCAGGGGACTGAACTTCATAACACTCCTTACACGGGCCAGCCCCTCGCCACCACCTAGGCCACGACGGGTCAGCAAAACAGGATAACGCCATTGGCGCAGGACTATACCCGAGCCGGCCCCCCATCGCCATCGGCTTGCCCACAGCGCCCGCAAAAACGCGGATAGCAAAAAGCCCTGATGGAAACATCAGGGCTTTTCAATCTGGCAGTGCACTGTGGCGGTTAATGTCAGATTCGCAGCAACAGACCATTCTGCATCGCCACTTTGTAAGACGAGCCGCAACTTCGGACAAACCAAACGAGGTTTTTCGCTCCGCACTGCTGGCACCACATCAGGATGGCGCTAAAAAACAAAAAACCGACCATCAGGTCGGTTTTTGCAATTTGGCGGTGAGGGAGACCGCCTGAATTAAGTCCAGCAAAAGCCAGCCGCATCCTACATATCCACTTACAATCAATATCTTACAGGAAAATTAGTCCAACGCCGTCCGACTATAAATGACACTATCCCGCTCTAAATGGCACAATGGATGGCATAGTCCATGGCATGCCACATTCTCAAGGAATCTTCCCTATGGCACTTCTTACCGATACCAAAGCACGTAATCTCAAGCCAGATGACAAAGCGATTGCACATGGTGGCGTAACAGGCCTTGCACTTCATCCGTCGACGGCTAAAGGCCGTGGCAACTGGGTGCTTCGTTATGTTAGCCCCGTAACCGGTAAACGCAGAAATGCAGGGCTTGGCTCGTACCCCGAGATATCCATAGCCGATGCAACCAAGCAAGGGCAGAAGATGCGAGAGCAACTCGCCAATGGCCTTGACCCTCTCGAGCTCAAACGTGCAGAGGAGAGCAAACCCTCTATCCCAACTTTCGAGGCTGCTGCTCGGGAAGTTCATTCCAAACTGCTACCTGGATGGAAAAACCCCAAACACGGCAAACAGTGGATCTCGACGCTCGAGCAGTATGCATTCCCCATGATTGGCCAGTACGCAATCTCTGCCATCACTCCTGCGCAGATCGCTGAGGTCTTAATGCCGATCTGGTTGGAGATCCCTGAAACTGCCAGCCGAGTGAAACAACGGCTTCATGCGGTAATGGCTTGGGGCTGGGCGCACGGTCACTGTCAAGCAAACCCGGTTGATGTGGTCAATCACTTACTCCCACTACAACCCAGTAAAGCCGTACGTACCGAGCATCAGCCAGCTATGCCCTGGCGTGATATTCCCGACTTTGTTCAGCAGCATCTGAAGACAACACAACGTTACGATGTGACCCGCTTAATGTTGGAGTTCTTGATCCTGACGGCTTGCCGCTCAGGTGAAGTGAGAGCCATGAAATGGTCAGAGGTAGATCTGGAAGCAAAGATATGGACCTTGCCAGCAGAACGAATGAAGGCCAAACAAATGCATCGCGTTCCGTTATCTCTTCGAGCTGCTGAGATCCTGATGGGATTACAGGGGTTGCATGATGAATTGGTCTTCCCTTCACCCCGCGATCAGGTCCCCCTATCAGATATGGTACTAACAACATTTTTGCGACGGGTAAAAGCGCCAAGCTCTAATCCTGGCCGTCTGGCAACTGCACATGGCTTTCGTTCCAGCTTTAGAGACTGGTGCAGCGAGCAAGGCTATGCGCGGGATCTCGCTGAACGAGCGTTAGCCCACACAGTTAAAAATAAGGTAGAAGCTGCATACCATCGTACTGACCTACTGGATAAACGGCGTCCTATGATGGAAGCGTGGGCTCAATTTGTATCCAGAACCTAACCAGCAGATTAAGAAAGAAGCGGCCTGTTAAGGTCGCTTCATATATTTTTTACCCATGGACGCCCCCGGGTTGTGCAAGAACTGAACTGATACGGTTTGCGACGGCGTTGTTTCCTAAATCGATGCAGCTTGAATGGAACTAATTGAAAACCCAGTGATCTGATCACCACCATCCTCTTCAAGTCTGCATCATGGGCAAGTCGCTTCACCCCATCACCAACTGGCCTCAATACAACAAGTCTTTGATTAACCGTGGTTCACTCACCTTCTGGGTTGATGCCGAGGCCATGAGCAACTGGTTTCACCACGACCATCATGGGCGGCGGAGGCGCAGCCAGCTCTACACCGACCAGAGCATCTGTACCTTTCTGATGCTCAAAGGGATTTTCAGCCTCACGCTGCGAGCCACTCAGGGGCTACTCGACTCCCTGTTCGAGCTGATGAATGTGCCGCTGTGTGCCCCGGACTACAGCTGTGTCAGCAAGCACGCACAGTGAAGGTGGCCTATCGGCAGCCCCCTAAGGGGCGCATTACCGACCTGGTTATCGACTCGACGGGTCTGAAAGTGTTTGGTGAAGGCGAGTGGAAGGTCAGAAAACACGGCGCTGAGAAACGTCGAGTCTGGCGCAAGTTGCGTCTGGCGGTAGATCCGGTGACTCACGATATCGTGGCGGCAGAAGTGTCGCTGGAGAATGTGCATGACACAGAGGTGTTGCCGACCTTGCTCAATCCTCTGCGTCGCAAGCTGGGGCGTGTTTACGCGGATGGCGCCTATGACAGCAAAGCCAGCAATCGGTTGATTGCGCGTAAAGGGGCGACGGCGTGTATCCCGCCTCGCAAGAACGCAGGGCTATGGAAAAAAGGCCATCCGAGAAATGAGGCGGTGCAGGTGATACGCAAGGAAGGGCTGGCGCACTGGAAGAAGATATCGGGGTATCACCGTCGTTCGCTGGCAGAGACAGCTATGTTCCGGTTCAAACAGTTAATGGCAGGCCAAATCACCCTGCGAAAATACAATGGTCAAGTGGGAGAAGTGATGGCGTATGTGAGCGCGATAAACAAACTGAACACCCTTGGTCAGCCTGTAAGAAAGCCCCGAGTGTAGCGGTCACCCGGGGCTGGGGAAGTCATGACTTGCTGGCTGATTTGGGAAACAACGCCCAGGTGATAACTAGACCTGTACACTTTGGGTATGGCTTATTTTGTTTGGCGACTAAAATGAGATCGCACAAACTGGACTGAGTTCCCTTCCTCCAGTGATCTACTATTCGGAACAGCTATTTAGATCTGTACAAATATTGCTAACATCACCCTTCACTATTTGAGTCTGGAGAGTTTCTTTTAAATATCCATCCTTGACCATCGACCAGAACTAACTCTTGGCCATCCTCTATAGTCATGTATACGGCATTCTCTCTTTTTGTAATTACAACTAGCCTCCCATCATCAGTTCTTGTTGATGTCGATACATTACCATTTGAAGTATATGCCGGCGCGGAATTAACTATTATTTTTTTATTGCTTTGAGTTTCGATCGTTATCGAATCTCCAAACCATCTCTGATCTAAGTTAGACGTGACCTTTTCAGCATATGAAACGTTACCATCATATATGTCCCACTTATCAACCGCCATTACTCTCTCATTAAATGGTTTATAATTATCTAATAGATATTTTTTTTGCCTATCATTAACAATTGCTTTTTTGTCTATTTTTTTTATATTAACTTTCAGATTAATTGCGTGTGTGTCTCTATTAGGTTCAGTACCATCATAGAAGCCATAACCTAAGGCTATGGCTATGGCTATGGCTATGGCTATGGAACGTGTATTCATATTTTCTCTTCCTAGTTTAGTATTCTACTTTGGCTCATATAGGCCGCTAAACAAGTCGGCACGACTTTTTTGAAAAAAATATCTTGCCATATCATATTTAACATATGCCTTAAGCTCTTCATTGTTACATTGTCTAGCTGTACATTTTGATATAATAGACTGTAAATTACCTCCAATTTCATTTATTACTGAATTGTAATCAGTAGCATATTTTTCTACGTTATGTATAGCAATCTTTGTTTTTAATTTATTCAGATTGTACTGTGCCAACTTAACTTCAGAGAGTGATTCCACATCATTATCTGTACATTCATTTTCTGCATCGTTTAGTACTGAGGTGTTATTGCATAACATTGCCAAATCATGAATCGGCATTCTTAATTTTTGAATCATCCTTTCTAATTCACGAGTTTTTGACAGATAAGATCCTTCTATTTGTTGATAGTTGATATTTTCAAATTTTGAAATCTTTGCTCTAGGCTCTTCGTTATTACCTAGTCGTTCCGCACCAAATAGAATAATATGTTTTGCAGCATTAGCTATATTTGCATCTCCACATGGTTCACCAAGACATTTAAAGTATGGATTAGAAAAAACAAATAGCCTTTCATTGGTATTAAACACGGAAGGATAAGACATTATTGTTGCAAACAATCCTGTTACACCATATCCAGCTGCATATTTATGTTTTCCAGCATTTACTGCATCTTCTGTTGTATGCATCAATCCCATGTTATGCCCTATTTCATGAGCAAATGTTGTTGCTGATGCAGCTTTTCCCAAAATAATAATATCTTTGCCATTGCTAGTTCCAATTGCATTGTCCTGTATATAGTCAGTGTAAACTATTAATGTATCTGCATGTGCCAACTTGACAGAATCAGGAAGGCAGGTGCCATTTTTTTTCAACTTTATTTTACAATCATATACAGCATTTAATGTATCATCTAATTTTTGTAATGATGATGAAGCTAGTTCAAACTCATCAGAGTCTATCTCTTGCACGTCAACCAATTTAAAAAAAACATTGTAAATGCCACTATTTTCCAATATGGAGTTTAACTTATCGACATCATGCTGCGCAGCTAATTCTGCAGACGTAGGCAATAACCTTTTTGCACCATCAGTGAAAGCAATATATAAATCAACTTCAAAAACATCTCGCGATAAATTAACTTGAGGAACATTAACCTCATCCGAAAGAGCCATCTTATGATAAAAAAACAAAATGAAATCGTGAGAAATAAAAATATACACATAAGGTTATTTAGGTTTTTTCTCATAAAGAACTCACTCCCTCTAAGCAGATTTTTTTTCGCCATAACAGCTGATTGACATTCAGACATACATACAAATGTGCACACATATTGATGTCACACTGACATATGACTTGTCATTAAATATGGACTAGCGACATAAATGCAATAAATAATAAAAATAATAAAAATAATAAAAAGCAGTGTAAACAAGACACCGGTTTGAGGCCGGCGTCAGGTGATAACTATATCTGTACAGCCCGTTCGACTAGTGTGTGGCAGTTACACAGAATTATTTACAGTCTCATTAATTACGCCATCCGTGCTCATATCCTTTTGAGAAGGATGATTCAAAACGACTATCAAAACTATCACTATGACGCTGATATGCATTACTTAGCCCCGCAGCACGGTCTTCCTTTCCAGCTTTGAGCCCATCTTTAAAGTATTCACAATTATTTCCATCCATACCACTTGGGCACAAACTTTCTTTATGGAGCATGGTTGATGTAGCGCTAGAATTATTTTTTTTATACGAAAAGACGGCACTGCATCCACTATCAACCCAAATACCATCACTGTCAGCTCCCCAACTGTAGTCTTTTTTACAGGTACCTTCCAGCTTTTGAGTCAATTTAACCTTCATTTTATCTGCACTAGGTAATGGACAGCGATTAAAATTACCATCAGATGAACAAGCCAATTCTTCCGCAGTAGAAGGGAATGCAAGGACAGATAATCCACTCATAAGTGTGATCGCAAATATAATTGATTTTTTCATAATAGACCCTTTGGGTTTGTTAATGGAAATTTAAGAAAAATTTAATCGTGCAGATTTTCTGCTGAAGTTAAAATTTACACTTATTGTGCTTCAAGCTTCAAGTTGTCAACAATAACCAGAAAAGATATTAATTCATTTTACTCACCCCATCAATCATACTACACCATGCGAATATACAGCAAGCAAGATGCATTGAAACTGCTTTTTTATTACCTCACACACCCAACCACCCAAAATTTATTTTAATTTATTTTAATTTATTTTAATTTATTAATTATTGAACAGGACGATTGAACATACACACATGTATATCTGTATATATGTATATATGTATATATGTATATATGTATATATGTATATATGTATATTGCACCTTACCATATTAAGACTATGATAATTAAATAGTTGATTCGTTTGCATTGACCGTACGTCCTTCATGTAAAAGCAAGATGGCCATCAAGTGACGAGCATGTCCTTTATCACGCGGAGCATGGATCATTTTGTGAATGCGGCGCCGTTGTGGTCGTGGCAGGAGTGGTAGGATAGGCATCAACTCAGTCCTTTGGGTGTAGCTTGTTTTGTTTGGCAACTAATGAAATCGCACAAACTGGACTGAGTTCCCTACCTCCAGTGATCTACTATTCGGAACAGCTATTTAGGCTGATTGTAGAGAAACAACCGTTTTACGCCCCCCGCACCAGAGCTGCTTTTTCTGGCTAGACGGAAAATCGGGGATTACGGCGTAAAAACCCCAAAAAGGAGTGATAAAGATGAACGATAATTTGAAGCACGTAGGATTCCTCATCATTTCACTGGCTTCGATGGTAGCCAGTCTCCACGCTGAAGCGGGAGTATCACCACAGCCGTTCTTCGCACAGCAGGTACTACAAGGGGTGACCTTCCAAGTCGAAAGCCCCAACGATAGTTCGATAAATATAGTTAAGGTGCGTGCGCTGGTGGACGAGAAGACGCTCGGAGAGCAAGCGGTTGAGGCTGACGGAACGATCACCGGTGTCGAGGTGGATGATCTCAACGCAGATGGTTTCCCGGAAATCTATATCTATGTCACCTCTGCGGGGAGCGGCTCCATTGGTTCGCTGATCGCGTTCGCATCGAACAGCAACCGGTCGGTCATCCCGATCACCCTTCCGCAGCTCGAAGACGAAGGGGAGGCGGTGACAAAAGGCTACATGGGGCACGACGAGTTCCTCATTGGTGAAGGCGTCTTGGTCCGCCGCTTCCCGGTTTACCTCAAGGGCGATACCAACGCGAGGCCGACTGGTGGAACTCGGCAGGTCCAGTACAAGCTAAAAGCCGGCGAGGCCGGATGGATGCTGCGCAAGTACCGGGTGGTCCAATACTGATGCGCTTTATTGGTCCTTGCTCGGCGTTCTCCCTCTGATGGTGATGGCTTTGCTGAGCCTGGGAGTAATGTTGGGGTGGCGGCAACTCGCTTATTAGTGTGTCACAAAAAGGGGATATTTGGAGCACCCATCTTTTTGATGGCATGAGTAGTGTCTTGCTGCCGGATTGCTGCTCGCCCCTCAATACTGTTTTGCGAACAGCGCCCTGTTTCCAGCAAGTCACGGCAGGTATACTGACCCTACGTTTTTGCCAAGGAGGTTCATGATGTCATCACCTGTGATTGTGATTGCCCAGCTTGAAGCCAGACCCGAATATTCCGAGCTGTTTCGCGCCACACTTGAGCCGCTAATTGCGGCCACCCTGCAAGAAGCGGGCTGCCAGCGCTATCAGCTGCATCAGGATCTGGACAATCCCCACAGCTGGATGCTCTACGAGGTGTGGGAGAGTGAAGCGGCACTCACCCGCCATCAGGGCCAGCCTCACTTTACCGAATTTATCGCCAAGGCCGAGCCCTGGTTTGCCAGTAGCAGTATTCGCCGCTATCAGCCACTGAGCGCCTGAACTATCCTTGTGCCACCTGCTATTGCGGTGTACCAATAAGACCAAAAGCACTAATGCAGCCCCCGAACGGCGGCGACTAGCACAGTCTATCGCCGCGGGCTTGGGGCTGCCAAGCAACGCGCGGCAGCTACAGCTCAAGCCCTCTATACCGCTCATATTTGTCACCGCCGATGTAAAAATGACCCACTAACGCCGGAGTAAAGTTGACCCACCTGGGCCAAGATCGTGGCTTTTGAGCCACACCCATGTTGACCCAGGAGTTATCAGTGGAAATCAGAGTGTTGGCCCGTCAGGGCATGAGCATCCGGGCTATCGCCCAGCAATTGCGGGTGTCCCGTAACACGGTTCGCAAGTATCTGCGCAACCCGGGCCTGCCAATCTATCCCAGCCGAGCAGCCCGACCAACCAAGCTCGATCCTTTTAAACCCTATCTGCAAGCGCGTATCCAGGCAGCGAAGCCACACTGGATCCCGGCGACGGTTCTGCTCAGGGAACTGCGAGAGCATGGCTACACTGGCGGGCTCTCCCAGCTCAAGGCCTGGTTATCTCCTCTGCGCCATGACGCCTCTGGCACCGTCGTCCGTTTTGAAACGGCCCCCGGTAAACAGATGCAGGTCGATTTCACCATTATCCGCCGCGGCAATCGGCCTCTAAAGGCCTTTGTTGCTACCCTGGGATTTAGCCGCGCCAGCTATGTCCGTTTCTTCGATCACGAACGTAATGATGCCTGGTTGACCGGACTGCGTGAGGCTTGTCATTTCTTCGGTGGGGTCCCGCAGGAGGTGCTATTTGATAATGCCAGCACCATCATCCGCGAGCGGGATGCCTATGGTGAAGGTGACCATCGTTGGCACCCGGCCCTGCTCGCCTTGGCCGAAGAGTACGGTTTTCGCCCCCGCGTCTGCCGTCCCTACCGGGCCCAGACCAAAGGCAAGGTCGAGCGCTTCAACGGCTACCTCAAGCGCAGTTTTGTCACACCACTGGCAGCCACCCTCAAGCAGGCAGGACTGGCGCTAGATGTGTCAACCGCCAATGCCCATATCGGCCCCTGGTTGCAAGACATCGCCAACCAGCGTAGCCATGGCACTACCGGTGAAGTCCCGGCTATCCGATTGCAACAAGAGCTGCCTCATTTTCTACCCCTGCCACAGGCGCTACCCGTTAGTCCCGGCACCACGGCCACTGCGCGCCCCATGCCACTGGAGAGCTTGCAGCATCCGCTATCGGTATACCAAGACCTGCTGGAGGTGAACGTATGAACTTGCAGCATGAACGCCTGATGGCCCTGAGTCAGGCGCTGCGCTTGGAAGGGATTGCTGCCCAGTGGTCAGCACTAGCTCAGAAGGCGGCCAACGAGGAGGCGAGCTTCGCCGATTATCTGGAGTGGTTGCTGCACGCAGAGCAGACCTTGAGGACCGAGCGCACCCGCCAGACCTTGCTCAAACTGGCCACTTTACCCGTGGTCAAAACGCTGGAGCAGTACGACTTCGGCTTTGCCAGTGGCGCACCTCGCAGCCAGTTGCAGGAGTTGGCCAGTCTGGCCTTTATCGAGCGTAGCGAAAACATAGTGCTGCTGGGCCCAAGCGGAGTGGGCAAGACGCATCTTGCCATCGCACTGGCCTATCGGGCTCTGATGGCTGGCATCAAGACCAGATTTATCAGCGCAGCAGACCTGATGTTGCAGCTGCAAGCAGCTCAACGACAGGAGCGGCTTAATGCCTACTTCAGCCGTGTCGTGATGGGGCCGCGTTTACTGGTGATCGATGAGATAGGCTACTTGCCGTTTGGGCGTGAGGAAGCAAACCTGTTTTTCAATGTGATCGCCAAACGTTATGAGAAAGGGAGCCTGATCTTGACGAGCAATCTGCCCTTTAGCCAGTGGGCCAGCACCTTTGCCGATGATCAGACACTGACGGCAGCTATGCTCGATAGGCTGTTACATCATGCACACATCGTTCAGATCAGCGGTGAAAGCTATCGTTTGAAAGAGAAACGCAAAGCGGGGGCCACACCCAAAACCAATTAACCCCATGTCCGGGTGGATCACTTTTCAATCGGCGAAATTAGCCAGAGTGGATCAGTTTTCGGTCGGCGTTGACACATATTCCAGCGATAATTCCAACTTTTTGCTCTCCTTAGCCTGTTCGTTTATCAGCTTTGCGCGCTCTGCAGTGTTCCAGCGCCTTGCTCAAGACTCTGACACTGCTGTCCAAGTTCTCTAACGCTCGCAGACTGGCCGGTGAACCAGGTTAGTAAGGCGTATTGCTCTACCTGCTGAATAACCTGCCCCCTGTCAATACGGCCTTCGCTGGACGCTTACACTTTAAGGACCCGTTTTGGCGGTAAAAAGTCAGAGTCTCGGCGTAATGATCATTTCAAATTGTCAACATCAGTCGAATAGTTGTTAACCAATGGGGCCTTCATTCGACACTAGAAAACTGGTTTTGAGCAGTCCGGAATATGCAGCATCAGCGCAACCAAGTTGTGACAGCCCTCAAGGCGGGAGAGCTGGCGCTGTGGAATTAGTGTTCATAATCGGCAAAAATATTCATTTGAGGCCAATGTCAGGTGATAACTAGTTCTGTACAGTTTGGCGACTAATCAGATCGCACAAACTGGACTGAGTTCCCTTCCTCCGGTGATCCACTATTCGGAACAGCTATTTAGAACAGTACACACAGAATTATTTACAATTTCAATAAATGCATCTTCATTGAAAGGCTTTTTTATTAAATAATTAACATCTATACTTTTACACCGCTCACTTATCTTTTCATTTACATCGAATGTCGTTAATATCGCTGGTATATTTGTGCAACTTGATATTGCCCATGTTTTTCAATAAACAACAGGTCATCCATATTGGGGACATTTAAGTCCCCAACAATAAAGCCAATAAAATTCCGGTTCATTTTTGATAGAGTATCTACACCATCAATAGCATAAATGACTTCATAGTCGGCACAACTCAATATTATGCACACTAATTGGACGAATCATTCACAACAATGATTATTTTGGCCATATGTTGTACCTTGATACGTTTTAGCAAATTATTTTATTCAAAGTTAGAGTATTTCGATGTTTTTTCAAGATGCTTTTGTTGTTTGAATTCGCCATTTTGTACCTAATACTTACTTTTTTAGTACTTGACGGAACTTTAATAGTGGCGAAAGAGGCAGTACTCCATGATCAGTATCAGGCCTTTCCCTAACGGCTGTTGTTTCTATTCGTTGCTATGTTGGCAGGCACTCAACTAACATATTGAATATCGTGACAACTTGCGCGTCATCCATTTTCAGTAAATTATCGCCAACATAGATTTCGCAATAGCTATGGTTAGGTAACATGCTGGGATTGAAACCACCACAGAACCAGACTCCATATTCACGAGCCAACTCGTCTCGGATCAGGTTAGCCTGATTTGCGGTGACTGGAAGATGTAGATGAAACAGATTGACCTGTGGTTCGGATGGATTAAATACAAGTTGAGGAAAAAGAGGTTTCAACAATTGGTAAATCTTACGAGTGCGCTCCAGTAAAGCAGGCATCATAGCCAGACGCTGGGCTAACTGCATGGCAGCCGATACAACAAAAGGTGAACGGTGATAAACATTACCCCCCTCACGTTTGACTTGCAAACGCGCTCGTTCGATAAACGCCTTGGAGCCAAGTAGCATGGCACCACCGAGAGCCCCTATTCCTTTATAAAACGAGATATAGATAGTGTCGAATAGGGCAGCGATATCAGCTATTGGCTTACCGTAACCCGCTGCGGCTTCCCATAGCCGAGCTCCATCCATATGAAAATGAATGCCTTGCTCACGGCACCAGCAGCTAATAGCTTGTAACTCCTCCCAATCAGGCAGTTGTCCCCCTATTTCACGCATTGGTAGCTCATAAAGTACTGCACACAGAGGTCCGCTAGAGGCTACAAGATCGTTTAAAAGCCAAGGATGATATGCATTGCCAAGTGGCTGCGCTATGAACCAGCGATTGAACTGATAGTTCTGCTCTTCGTGTTTGAGAATATGGCAAGTTGGGTGCATACCAACTATTGGGGGCGCTGTTCCTTCACAGGCTAAACGTAGTGCAATAGACTGAGCCAGTGTGCCTGTCATGACAAACAAAGCAGACTCTTGGCCAAGCAAACTGGATAATTCGCACTCAAATCTTTCAATTAGATCACCTTTACCATAGGTATCGTGATAGACCTCATGTTTACTGCACCAAGTTGCCATCGCGGCAAATTCTTCTGCAGCACTCAAAAGACGGTGTCCAGGTATAATGGTATGGCATTGCTGACGCAAATGGTCTGACATTATGAACTCCTTATTCGAAAAATTATTAAATAGGGGGTAAAGTCGAGATAACATAGACATAAGCCATCCAGAATGAATGCTATTTATTATCTAACTACCAAAAAATGGTACCATAAGTTTGACATTAACATTATGACATTGTGTGTTGTTTATATCCCATCGTTGTGATAGTTACGTAGTCGAGTATAGTTCATGAATAACATGATTTAGGTCAGATATCCTTCACAATTGGAAAATCACAATGGATGCTATTGTTCACAAGGTTTATCTTCGGAAGAGGTTCAGCGTTGTTTGAAGCACTATATCATCAGTGAGCTCTACTCTTAAGAACTAGGTCGATTTTGCGTGAACCTATTGATATACACGTGTCAATGTGTTGGCACAGATGGTGTATTAATTCGCTGAAGAGGAGAACACGTCAGAAAACGGAGATACGAAACCCGCGAGCTGACTCAATCCGATATTGTCGATCATATTGAAGCGTTGTAGAATCGGGTACAACGCCACAGACATATTCTGGAAAACTTCAAACAGACCCAGTTAGGACAGGATGTCTCTACTCAACTATTGAGGGGCAATCCACTTTGTATGCATCTGCCTGATAGCGAGCATCAATAGTGTCCCCCCTTGGTACCTTAGCAATGCGCCTCTGACCCCATAGCCATCCAAATAACCTATATATCCCCCCTAACCCTAATTTGGGAGAAGGCAAATGATGAACGATGATGTGATGTTGATCATGGGTTTTGGTTTTCAGCCAGTGATGGTGGGGATATATATGGTTGTTCATGATGATTTCCTTTAATGGGTTGAAAGCAGCATGACGAAATAAGATGTGTAGTAAAATTGCAAAGGTGGTAAAACAAATTACACCTTTAATCAGAGAGTAGCGAGCATGAACCTAAGACGACGCCTGCAGCAGTTGGAGAACAGATTGGGTCCACTAGGTCAGGGAGAGACCTCCCTCGATGAATTGGAGCAAATTTTCTGCTGTTCCCGACGTAACATTCAGCTAATCTTGGCTGCACTGGTTGAGGCTGGCTGGGTCACATGGTTACCAGGTCAGGGACGAGGTAACCGCTCTCATATCACTTTGCTACATAGTTTTCATCAGCTAACGTATGAAGAGGCTCAGGAGGCCTGTCAGTGTGGTCAGCTCGACCAGGCAATGGCGCTGCTTGAAGAAATAGGATCTACTGCCAACTTTGTCGCTCTGCTCAGTCAAATGGTGCAACAGCGCCACTGTGCAGATGGCATTATAATTCCTTTATCATCACATATTCTCGAACTTGATCCGGCACAAAGCAACAAAAGTAGTGACTTACACGTTATTGACCACCTTTATGACGGGTTGCTTGAAGTCTCACTTGTTGATGGCTCACTACTTCCCTCTCTAGCACACCACTGGGAAGAACGAGAAGAAGGATACTGTTGGTACTTCTGGATTCGTAATGGGGTACGGTTTCACCATGGCCCCTTACTGGAAGCTGATGATATCGTGCGCTCTCTTAATCGGTTGCGACATCACTCATGTCAACACCATCTTCTATATTCACACATCAATAGTGTCAGAGCACTATCACCACTAAAAGTGGAAGTTCGCCTGAACAACCCTGACCCCTTTTTGCTGCAACTCCTTGCCAACCCCCACAGCAAGATCATTGCCAGTGAAGGAGCATGTGATTCTTTGGGCCGTTTCGCCCCTTTTGGTACTGGTCCATTTAAGCTGCATCAACGTAGTGAACATCATCTCATCCTGAGACGTCACGATTACTATTGGGGAACACTACCACAATTGGAACAGATCGAAATTTGGAATATCCCTCCATCGAACCAGCAGCCCAGCTTATGGCTTCGTGCAAATCCCAAGCAGGGTCGAGAATATCATTCAGTCAACAAAAGTCATGAAACTGCAGGTTGCTTCTATCTTATTTTTCACCATATGAGTCCCTTGTGGCGTGATGAAAAACGACGCTGCACACTATGGCATCATCTTGAACAGGAGCGTTACAACGCAACTGGTTTGATCGTTGCAAACTCAATATTTCCTGGTGGCTATATGCTTCCCTCCCCTTGTCTCAAATCACGGGACTGGTCACAACTCAGACGCCCATTACGCATATTTGCTCCCGACACAGATCGCAGTAAACCTCAACGACAGTGGCTAGAGCAGAGTTTGACCAAACTTGGCGTCAAGTGCGATTGGCAACCTCTTCCGGGGGCGTTGAATGATGCATCACTATTATTGAATGCCGATTTGGTATTACTGGGTGAAGTACTCGATAGTCAGGGAGAATGGGGATTACTTGAGCTACTAATATCTAGTATTGGAGTCACCATGGCGATAGGCCATAAAGAACACAAAAAAATTGTCCAAAACCTCAGGTCTCACATCTCACGCTGCCGCCCTGAAGAACGACTGGGGCTCTTACTGCAGCAAGAAGCTCACCTCTGTAGCCAATACCGTTATCTTCCTTTGTTTCGCCAGGAGGAACACGTTATCTTCGATCCACGTCTGAAAGGTGTTATTGTCAACCCTCAGGGGTACTGTTCCTTCAAGTACCTTTGGCTTGATGAGCCCCAACTTGGGATTAATATCTGTACCCCTTAGCCCTTTTTGCTGCGTTACTTGCATATTGTAGTGGTCAACTAAATCCGGACACTTGGTTAGGCCGAACCTCGGCTTTTGCTGGCGGTATCCCGTCATTGTGTTGATGTGGACGCCGCCAGTTGTAGTAATCCATCAGGTAATAACTGATATCTCGTTTTGCCTCTCGCAAGCTCATATATCCCATAGCCGGGAGCCACTCTGACTTCAGGCTTCTGAACAACCGTTCCATCGGGGCGTTGACGCTCCTATGTCAACAGGCTCGCGCTGAGTCAGCTAAATCGGCCAAGATCAAAGGGTAGAGTTCCCTGACGATATAGCGTTTCAAAGTAAGCGTCCAGCTACTACCGTCTGGTGAATGGAGGCAGTTGTGGACAAAGTAGTTCCCACTAAAAAGTAGTGGGAACCAAAAATGGTGTACACCAATAGCCGTACCAATAGCAGCCGTAAAGGCAGAGCCAATTACTCGCGAGAATTCAAACTGCGGCTTGTCGAGGCCGCCAACCAGCCCGGCGTCTCCGTCTCAAAACTCGCACAGGAGCACGGGGTCAATGCAAACCTCTTGTTCAAATGGCGACGTGATGCCAAAGCCGAAGCCCCTGCGTTATATCCCATTGAACTGGTGTTGCCCCCTTCATCCACGGAGTTCTTCTTGCCGCCGACCCCGCAGCCCGAAACGCTCACGCCAGATACAGCCTCTGAACCGACACCATCCGGCACCATAGAGATACGGCTGGGGCGTGCAATGGTGGATTTGACCCCATAGATCCAGACACTTTTTCCCGCTTAGGGTTGTGATACCCGACTGCGCAGAAATTCCCGGGGTGAACGGTATCCCAAGGCGCTGTGCGGGTGGTGCTCGTTATAATGCTCAAACGCGATGGCCAAATTGCCTACCGCTGTTCGGCTATCTGGTTTCGGCATCATCTCGATATAGTCTCGCTTCATCGTCTTGACGAAGCTCTCCGCTATACCGTTGCTCTGTGGGCTTCTCACCGCAGTCGTTCTGGGCTCCAACCCGATTTCTCGTGCAAACGCGCGGGTCTCATGGGCTCGATACGCCGAGCCATTATCAGTCAGCCACTCCACCGGTGATGCCGGCAACGAATCCCCGAAGCGACGTTCGACAGACCTCAGCATGACATCTTGCACCGTGTCACTGTCGTAACCCCCGGTACTGGCAGCCCAATCCAAGGTTTCCCTGTCACAGCAGTCCATGGCGAACGTGACTCGTAGTTTTTCACCGTTATCACAGCGAAACTCGAAGCCATCTGAGCACCAACGTCGATTGCTCTCTTTGACGGCAACACGCCCCTTATGTGCCCGCGGGGTCAATGGTGCAGCCGGTTTTCTTTCCAGCAGCAGTCCATGATCGCGCATGACGCGATATACCCGTTTGGCGTTTACCACAGGCTGTCGTGTTGCCTCTGACTGACGCCGTAACAGCGCCCAGACTCGGCGATAGCCATAGGAGGGAAGCTCAGCCATCGCCTCCATGATCCGGCCAAGTAAGGCAGCATCATCATGCTGGCGATGATGACGACCATCTTGCCAACCTGGTTTTCGATGAACACGAACGGATAGCTGCGCACGCGATACATTAAGGGCCTGGCTCACAGCACTTAATCGTCGTCCCCCGGCAACAAGGGCGCATGCGCAATCCATTTTTTTGCTCGACCATACTCCACGGCTTCTTTGAGGATCTCGTTCTCCATGGTCTTCTTCCCGAGCAGACGCTGGAGCTCTCGGATCTGCTTGATGGCAGCAGCCAACTCTGAGGCAGGAACAACATCCTCACCGGCGGTGATCGCCGTGAGAGAGCCTTCCTGGAATTGCTTACGCCATTTGAAAAGCTGGTTGGCGTTGACGTCGTGCAAGCGAGCGACATGAGAGACGGTCATTCCGGGCTCAAAGGTCTGCTGCACGATGGAGATCTTTTCCTGCGGAGTTCGGCGTCGACGGCGCTCAGCCCCTGTTAACACTTCGACCATCTTCTCGTTGCGACTAGTACTGAACATAGTTCCAAGACTACCTCTTAAGTTAAGGCTATGTCCCAATTACGTGTTGAAAGGCTAAGCTTGAAGTAGGCCATCACCTTGAGGTCTACCATCATGGATACCCCAGCCTTTCAA